>NZ_CP172882.1:1465000-1705000 GCF_050529585.1 Enterococcus sp. DIV0876 | reverse complement strand
GCCTCTAAAAATATTGGTCAAATGCTGCAAGATCTGCAAGATTTCGAAACAGCAATTGAGAAAGAAAATATTCCAGAAATATACCGTATCTATAATGGCCGATTACACAAGCAATTAAAGGAAACATCTAATCAAAATCATGAAATAGATGAATTATTGGCACGTAAGTTACATGATAGTTTCACACAAAAGTTTCCTTTCATGTTGCATTGTGAGAAAGTTTCTTCCACCGTCCATTACTATAAAATAGGAACCTATTTTCATGAACGGCCAACAATAGGTATCGATGCGAGTGTACCTGAAATTTTTGTTATTCCTGAAATCGATGATGAGTGGGACAAATTTCAAAGAGGCAATCGTGATATGCTGACATCGATTGAAAAGCAAATCGATCAACTTGAAGCCAAAAGAATCACAGCCATTTCTGAGGTAAAATCAATTCAAGAGAAAATTGACAAAGTGTCCGCTTCAGAAGCGGAATTAAATGAGTCAAAAGGTTTCTTTAATCGCACCAAAGTTGATGAAGAACTTGAACAATTGACCAATGAACGAAAAGCGTTAGAAGAAAAGCGTAAAGAATGGGAAAGATACACGAACAATGAAGAGGAGATCACGCTAGAAAAAGAAAGACTACAAAAGAAGTATCAAAATTTACGCTTAAAAAAAGCCATTGTAGAAAAAGAATTTCGCCAAATCGATACTTATTTCGGCTCCTTTGATGATTTTTCGGCTAAATTGATTACCTTCTTGAATCAGTATACTGGAAAGGAGCTGCATGAACTTGACCAAAGAATCTACGAGTAACAAAAATGAACTGTCACTTGAAGAAACTGACCATCTTGTTGAGGACACGCAAACATCTGCAGAAGTACTCGAGGAGCAGCAAGCCGATTCAGAAGCGATTTTGTTAGAGGCATCGGATGATGTACCGATCGAACCATCAGATGTATCAAGTGAAGCTTCACTTGATACACAAGAGAATGAAATTGGGGCGGAGGAAATGACGCCTGACTTAGAAGATGATTATTATCAGACGAAAGCCCAAGACCATGCGCGTATCGAATCATTGATCGTACAAGCAGAAAAAGAATTGGCCGATTTGAAATTGCGCAAATCAATGATGGAATCTGACTTTGAAGGATTACATGCACATTACCTACAATTGATCATCGGGGAAAAAGATATTTCAACGATAGCAAAAAAAACATTATTGGAATATTATGCATACGAATTTTTGAAACCTTTAAAATCGATTCAACTTTCAGCGACGGACAACTATGATATTTGGCAAACCAAACATTTTTATGTTCGTTTTCAATTAACAGATAAGAATCAGCTTGATTTGTATTTTAAACTCAATCCCATCAATAGCATGTATGAATCAAGTTACTTGCCGTTGCTAACGATCGATTCTGCCCAACGGTCAGTGCAGGTGAATGATGATCAGATTTTACATTTGATCCGTCAGTGGCATGGAGAAAATATTTTCTCAGTGAATCAACTTTCACTGTTTAATTACGATGTCAATCAGATCCTTGCGCATATTAAAGAATTAGGATTTAGTGTGTCTCCAAGCCTAATAGACAATACACAGCAATTGTCTGTTGATATGGAAACAGATTTTCCTGTTGAGGAAACGGTACTCGATCAAGTATTTATAACAACGATGGAAAATGAAGCGTATGATTTCCAAACAGAAAATCTTGGAGAGATTCGCATTTTGTTAGATAAAAATCAACGGTTGACGATTCAGCTGCATCCTACTTCCGCAGTATTGACTATTGACTCTGATCAATGGAAACGATCTTTATTAGATTTCTTTACGAGCTATGCCTTTTTGGTTCCATTGGTGGTTCCTAGTAAGTAATCCAGCAGCCAAAATGCTAAAATGGTTATTATAACCATTTTGGCTTTTTTTGATTTGAAAGGAGTATTTTTGATGAACACAGCAATTGGTTTTTATGAAGGTCTTTCTTTGTCTGATGCCAATATATTCTTGCAACAGACTGTACCTATGCCCAAAGTAGCAGAACATGACTTGTTGGTTGAAGTACAAGCTGTATCAGTGAATCCTATCGACATTAAAAGAAGAATGAGTACGATAAAGTCTGATCATTTTACGGTGCAAGGCTATGATGCTTGTGGTCTAGTGACGGCAGTTGGGGAATCAGTGAAGGGCTTTGAGGTTGGTGACCGCGTATTTTATGCGGGAACTACTGGTCGTTGGGGAGCGAATCAACGATTTCAACTAGTAGATGCCCGAATCACAGCTAAAGCCCCCGTTGAATTTTCGGATGGTGAACTGGCAGCTTTGCCACTCACAAGTATAACAGCCTGGGAACTTTTATTTGAGAAATTTGGTTTTGTGCCAAAGGAAAATGCCACCACTGGCTCTATTCTGATCGTTAATGCCAGTGGTGGCGTAGGATCAATCGCTACCCAATTGGCAAAATGGGCTGGTTTGACAGTATATGGTACCAGTAGTTCAAAAAATCATTCCTGGCTGCTTCACAATGGTGTCGATCATCTGATTGATCATCATAAACCATTAAGGGGACAAATAGAGGTCAAATTTCAAGCAATCGCTTTATTCTATGATGGTTCTGCATATTTACCGCAATGTACGGATTTGATTGAACCTTTTGGCAAAATCGGTATGATCGTCAACAGCGAAAAACCACTAGACTTAAATCCTTTCAAAAATATCTGTGTCGACTTTTATTGGGAGTATATGTTTGCTAAAACAGATGCAGGAATCAATATGTCTTCTCAAGGAAAAATTCTCGCATCGATTGCCCAGCTTTTAGCAGACAAAACGATCCATTCAACTGTAACCAAAACGATCGGTGGCGGTATTTCAACTGAGCACCTAAAAGAAGCAACTGCTATTGTTGAGAACAGTCACGCTGGTAAAGTGGTGGTAACAGGAGGATTCCTTGATGTCCACGCCTGAAGAAATATTCTGGGATGAGTTTGCTGTTGAATATGCCGAGATTCAAGCGGAATCTCAGGTACCGATTGCTGAAGATCTGGTTGCATATCTACTGGAGGACAACCTGTTACCGATAGAAACGATTGTTGATTTTGCAGCAGGGAGTGGCAAATATATCCCTGCTTTCTATCCATTTGTCGACCATTATCTGGCTATTGATTTTTCACGAGAAATGTTAAAAATCATTTTGGCGCAAACGCCTGATCACCAAGGTAAAATTATTTTGTCCCATAAAGACCAACAAGCATTTCTTGCTGATCCAGAAGTCTATCCTTGTATTTTTATGGCTATGAATCCAGCATTGCTTGATTGGCCATCATTGTTGCGTTTTTATCAAAAAACAGCGTGTTTGTTGATTTTACGTGTTGTTGATGAGTCAGAAGATCTTTTTCAACCATGGGATAAAAGAGAAGAAGCAGTGCAAGATTTACACCTGATCCAAACTTATAAACGGTGGTTGGATCAGGCGCATATTGCTTGGAAAAGTCATCAGTTCGAGTATTCTTACATGGAAGAAATCGATCAAGAAACCTTTCGCGCATATTTTTGTGATGATTATCCTGCGAGCGAGCTTGCAGATATTTGCAAAAAAACATTTGGTCAAAAAATGACAGTGAAGAGTACGACGCGCATCGTTTTCGAACTGTTGATTATCCCAAATAATGGATCATCTGATTATAGTAGAACATAAACAATGGCAGCAATGGTGATGAGGAAAACAATATTGACAAGGTAGAATTGCTTTTGATACAGCTTGATTTCTTTCGGGCGGGCTTGCTTAACTAATTTAAAGGCAATCAAGTTGGCTAAAGAAGCAATCAAAGTGCCAAACCCACCAATATTTACCCCTAATAATACGACTTTTTCCAAAGTAGTAAATGGTGCAATCAAAATGGCTGCTGGTACATTGGAAATAAATTGCGATAGCACGATACTACCAAGTAACGCTTGATGGCTTTCTTGGAAGTAAAGTTTAATGGTATCAATAATGGCCGTTTGTGATTGGATATTGCCAACGATCAAGAAAAAAAAGACAAAGGTCAAGAGTAATAGGTAGTCAACCTTTAGAAATAGTTTCCTGTTATATAAGGCAATCACACCTATTGTCAGGCCAAAGGCAGCAGGCATTGGAACAATCGCAAAAATACCTAGAATGATTGTGAGCAATAAGCCGCTGTATAACAGCGATTCTTTCTTTTTAAACACGATTGATTCTGCGGGTATCGTTAAAGGTGTTTTCGGCAGTCGTTGAATCAACAACAATAAGATCACCAGTGATAGGCCAACGAATAGTGCTGTTGTTGCTAAAAAGTTTGGCAAGGAAATCCCGTAGAAAGAAAATAGAAATAGGTTTTGCGGGTTGCCAAAAGGGAATAAACTGCTGCCTATATTGGCTGCTGCCGTTAAATAAACCGCGCCTAAAAGGATAATGGGGCGGTTTTGCACTGTCCTGGTGATGCTTAAGTAAATCGGCAGTAATGTCAGAATCGCTACATCGTTGGTCAATACCATCGAACTAAAAAAACTCAACAGTACGATCGACTGGATCAGCGTGCGCAAGTTGTGGCTTTTTTGAAGCATTTTTTGTCCCAGTGCATGGAGCAAACCGGCGTGTTCCAAACCATTGATGACCAACATCAAACCAAATAATGAAAATAGCACTTTGTTATCGATAAATGACCAACTAAAATGACCTATTGAACAGGTGACAATCGCTAAAATCAATGATAGAGTGAATAATAAGTCTTTTTTGAAAATATCAAACAATCGTGTCCTCATCTGTACACACCTTTCTCCATCATGCATTTTACCATTTATTATGAGGAGGAACAAAAGAAAGTATCCTTTGTAACACACGTTACCCGTAAGAAACATGTGCTTTTTTAAGCGTCGAGCCATCAATAAGCAGGAGGTGTCCAATGTGAATTTAATGCATTTGCTTGAAAAAAATCAGCAGGTCCATTTTCAGATTTTAGCGATTTTCTTTCAAGAAGGTACAGAGATTTCTTATAAAAAAATGGCAAAAGAGTTATCTGTATCTGCGCCTACATTACAAAAAGAAATGCAAAACCTTGATCAATCTCTGCGAGCGTTTCATGCGGATGCAGCAATTAGTTATGGAGAAAATGACCGTATCTATCTGACACTCCCGGTGGACTTTGATTTACGTGCCTTCTTGTATCAGTATCTTTCGGAAGCTGTTGATTTTCAAATTTTGGTGTATTTGTTTTTTCATCGGGAAGAATCCACCACAAAAATGATGCGTGAATTGATGCTGAGTGAAGCCTCGCTTTTTCGCCACTTTAAAACGATCAATACACTATTGGCTGAGTTTGACATTCAACTGAAGAACAAGAAGTTGATAGGGGATGAACGACAAATCCGTTTTTTCTTTTTTCATTTTTTTGTGCAGAGTTATCCAGCGAGCAAATTAAAGAGTCATTTCTCACGGGCTAGTACAGATAATTTGATTCGGGTGATCGAGAGCCAATTGGCAATCAAGTTGTCAAAAGGACAAGAAGCGAAACTGAGTTTGTGGTTAGGAGTGATGGAAGCACGTTTTGACTACCGGGGTTCTCAAAAGCACGAAGCTTCCTATGAACTTCTGAAGTCATTGGAAAATGATGGCATTTTTCAAGTGCTGAGAAATGTGATGGGGCGTTACTTAAGTCGATTCGCGGTCTCTTGGAGCGATTATGAAACGGTTTATTTATATCTGTTCTTGTTGGCAGAAGGAATGATTGAGCATGAACCTCCCGACCTGACAAGCAATCATTATTTCTGGCAAAAAATCATTCGAAGTAATACAACACTGCTGCAAGCTTTGTATGGAACGATACCTGAAAGCATGCAGCAAACAGAGCTATTTTCGATTCTAACGAGTATCAGTGTGCAATCCATTTTTATTCATGGCGCAATCGTTGCCTTTGCGGAATTGCAACCTGAAGCCGTTTCGAATCATCACGATTTGAAGATCAGTCAGCAAGCTATTGCTTCATTAGCTGAAGAGGCATCCCGCATCTATTCGCCAGAGAAGTTGCAACATTTAGTAAATGAATTACTGCTTGTGCAAGATTGGCTGCAAGTCAAACAAGAGCAACAATTTACTGTAGGGATCTTGTTGTCCCAATCTGGGTTGCGCGGCGCATTTTTACGGCGTTTTTTGATGAAAGAACTGGCTGGTTATCCCAATATTTGCTTTGAAGAAGATCAATCATCTGCATATGATCTATTGATCGTTGATCATCCAGAGATATCTGAAGGCTATCATTACAAAAAGCAAATGATTTTGACCGGCGGCGTGAGCCCATTTGAAGAAAAAAGATTACATGATATTGTTGAAGAAATAAGAAGAAATAACCTTGAAAGTGAGTTGGACAGAGGATGAGAATAGTAATAATCGGGGGCTCTCATGCAGGGTTAGCAGCAGCAAGACATTTGAAAAAATCAGATCCTAAAGTGGATGTGATCATTATTGAAAAATCAAGTGTTCTAGGCTATGTCGCCAGTAGTTTGAACTTGGTACTAGAAGGGTATATTGACCATCTTCAAGATTCTAGGACGGCAACAGCCAGTGAGCTATTGTCAGAAGGCATCAATGTGATGCTCAATAGTGAGGTGGTTGCTATCGATCCCAAGCGTAAACTTGTTCAGTTCAAGACTTCCACAGCGTCTTTTGTGCAAGAGGATGAGGTTGCTTATGATGGGCTGATTTTGGCAATGGGTTCAAGTACTTTTCGGACAGAATTTTCAGAAGATGTCGAAGCACACATCACCACATATAAAACAATCGCACAATCACGCAACGCCTTGGCAAACATTCGGTCAGCCAGTACAGTGGCCATTATTGGTGCTGGACTGATTGGTTTTGAACTGGCTGAATCATTAAGTGGCCAACAAAAAGAAGTTCACTTGATCGATCGTATGGATACTCTTTTGTTTCGTTACTTTGATCAAGAAATCGCTGAGATTTTGATGGCTCGTTTTCCTGACAATCTGCGCATTTATTTAAACAGCAATGTCGCCCATACGCAACAAGATGATAGAGGTAATTATTCGGGTATTGTGTTATCTAATGGGACACAAATCGATGCGGATGTAGTCATTTATGCAGTGAATCCACGACCAAATGTCGCATTAGTGGAGGATTTTTTGGCGTTGAATCTAGATGGTACGATCAAGACAGACGATTACCTGCAAACCTCAGATCCATCGATCTATGCGATTGGCGACTTGGTCTCGATTCCCTTTAATCATTCGGATAGTTCTCTTTATATTCCATTAGTGACAAACGCTTATCGGACAGGGATCATTGCAGCGACCAATCTGTTGGCCTCAGTGAATGATTCACCTAAAATCCCTTTTCCAAAAATGCAGCGAACGGTGGTCAGCAAATTATTTGGGTATTATGTCAGCAGCTCAGGTATCAATGAAACAGAAGCCCCTTATTATGGGTTTAAAGTAGATTCCATCACAAAAACCTTTCATTCTAGCGCTTTTTTTAGCAGCGAAGAAAACTTCGAAGTGACCTTGAAACTGATTTACGACCAAGAAAGCCAAATCATCATGGGTGGGCAAATCATCACCAGTGATCGAGGTAGTTTGGAAATCATCAACACCATCTCGACTTTGATTCAGAGTGAAGCGACATTGCAGCAATTGGCTACAATGGATTACTTTTTTAATCCGACGATCTCATTTCCATTACACTTCTTAAATCAATTAGCAATTGATGCTTTGATAAAATAAAGCAACGTTATGCTAAATGATGCACCTTGATTGTAAACCTACGTTTTTTGTAGGTTTATTTTTTTTTTGAAAAAAAGTCTTGTGATTTATTTCATTATCAAGTACTCTTATAAAGAGAATGAGAATCGTTATCAATTACGAGATGGAGGGGAAAATGAAAAGATTCAGCTTAATCCTGCTGTTTTTCAGTTTAATGATTGCCTCTTTATTCGTTGGCACGCATGAACTTTCATTATCTGGGTTGCTAGAGGGTGTACCAGAAGCGTGGATGATTTTGATTAAAGTCAGAATACCACGGACTATCAGCTTGGTGATCGCCGGAAGTATCGTCAGCCTAAGCGGTAAAGTCATGCAGCACTTATTACAAAATAAATTTGTGGCGGCTGAAGCAATTGGCTTAAGTGATAGTGCCAGACTAGGTATTCTTATGGTGATGCTGTTCCTACCGAATGGCTCAATATTACTGCGTACAGCAGTGGCCACCTTGTTTGCTTATATGGGTGTCTTGCTATTTTTGTCTATCAGTCAAATGCTGCCTAAGAATAATCCCATGATGCTACCTTTGGCTGGTGTGATGTTCGGCAATATCATCGGTGCTGTTAGTGGCTTCTTGGCTTATCGGTACCAATTGGTGCAAAATGTATCTTCTTGGCTGCAAGGGAATTTTGCCACGATCACAGTGGGGCAATATGAATTGTTATATCTGATCATTCCTATCTTTGCTATCTTATATTTTGTGACTTATGAAATCACGATTGCTGGGTTGGGGGAGGATGTAGCGCGTAGCTTAGGTATCAATTATGGATTACTGCGGTTGTTTGTTTTGGGATTGGTGGCATTTGCCAGTAGTGTGGTCTTGCTGATGGTAGGTCAGTTGCCATTTCTAGGTATCGTTGTACCAAATATGATTGGTCTATTCTTTGGTGATCATTTAAAAAACAATCTTTGGCTGACTTGTTTTGCGGGCAGCAGTTTTCTGCTGATCTGTGATATATTGGCAAGAATCGTGATTGCACCTTATGAAATGCCTGTCAGTGTTATCGCTGGAATGATTGGCGGGAGTTTATTTTTATTTCTATTGTTTTGGAGGCAGGTACGATGAAAGTGAAAGTGGGGAGCTTGCTCTTTTTAAGTCTATGTGCTGTCATTGCATACTTAACCTATAATACCTATGGAAACTGGTCTTTTGCTTTCTCGCTTCGAGGCAGACGATTGATTGCCTTTGCCCTCGTTGCAATCGCCAGTTCCTTCAGTACCTTTACTTTGCAAACGATGACACAAAACCGCTATTTGACACCAGGGGTATTAGGATTGGATCAGTTATATGTCTTGATTCAAACCATCTCGTTTTTCTTCGTTGGTGGTATCCAAATTTTGAGTCAAGAAACAACGAAAATGTTTTTGCTGTCTATTTTAGCAACAGCCATTCTTGGTAGTTTACTGATCGGTTTTTTTTATCAGAAAAAAGGGTATCAGTTATTTTTATTGTTGATGGCAGGCATGGTCTGCGGCACGATGTTCAGCAGTTATAGTACATTTTTACAAGTTTTAATGGATCCAAATGAATACGATTTACTTCAGGGAAGATTATTCGCTAGTTTCAATTATATCAATACCCACCACTTACTGTGGGCGACGGGCATCATCTTATTTGGTTGTTTTTGCATGATTTACTTGATACCTGAGCTGAATGTTCTTCATTTGGGCAGCCGACAAGCTGTCAGTTTGGGCATATCAGTGACAGCCATTCATCGACTGCTGCTATTTCTGATTGCCTTGCTCACGGGAACAGCCTCCGCATTGGTTGGCCCGACTGTCTTTTTGGGCTTTGTAGTTGTGACGATCACCTATCAAGTCTTTCCCACCTATCGTCACAGTTGGTTGTTTCTCGGTGGCACATTGATTGCTTTTTTGTTGCTCGTTAGTGGTCAATTTTTTGTCGAACAAGTCTTTGGTTGGAACATCACTGTCAATAGTGTGATTCAATTTTTAGGTGGTCTCTTCTTCATGACGAAATTGATTTTAGAAAGGAAAAAAATATGATTGAAACAATTGACCTCCATAAATCATATGGCAAAACGCAGATTTTGAAAGCTTGTAACCTAGTTTTGCCAGAAGGTAAGATCATTGCTTTGATTGGTCCTAATGGGGCTGGTAAAAGTACGTTGCTTTCTTTGCTTAGTCGAGTTTTGGGGGAACGGACAGGGGAAATCTATTTAGACGGCAAAGAGTTGAAACAGTGGCACACAAAGGAATTGGCACAAAAATTGGCTTATTTACAGCAAAGCAACCAATATGGTGTCCACCTCACAGTGAAAGAACTCGTGGCTTTTGGCCGATATCCTTATAACCGGGGGCGACAAACAGTTGCAGATGCGCGCATTATTGAAAAAGCCATTAGGAAAGTTTCTTTGGGTGAATTGAAAGAGCGGTCGATCCATGAATTGTCTGGGGGGCAATTACAACGTGTTTACCTGGCAATGGTTTTGGCCCAAGAAACTGATTACATCTTGCTAGATGAGCCCCTAAACAATCTAGACTTGAAGCATGCAACGCAGTTGATGCGCAATTTAACCGACTTAGTGCAATCAGAAAAGAAGACAGTGGTGATCGTATTACACGACATCAATTACGCTGCTCGCTACGCAGAATATATCGTAGCTATGAAAAATGGACAGGTTTTACGATCTGGTACAACGGCGGAGATCATTCAAGAAGATCTTTTGTCCGAATTATATGAATTACCCATCAAATTGGTACAAGTGGAAGATAGCTATTTCTGCTATCCGTTCACATAAAAAAATTTTAGGAGGAAACAATGAAAAAAATAGCTATTGGCGTCATAACGATTGGGATGTTTTTGGGTTTGGTCGCTTGTGGAGATAACACAGCACAAGGAGAAAGCCAATCATCGGGAACAACAGCAACACAGACAAAAGAATCAAAAGAAGAAACACCAACTGACATAGAGGTTACTGATAGCAACGGCACAGTGACTGTACCTTATCAACCAGAAAAAGTCATCGTTTTTGACAATAGTGCCTTGGATACGATGCGTGTCCTTGGTGTAGGTGATCGCGTAATTGGAGCTGCCACCAGCAATCTGCCTGAATATTTATCAGATTTTGCTGATATTGAATCAGCCGGGGGGATCAAAGAGCCCGATTTAGAAAAAATCAATCAACTGCAACCGGACTTGATCATCATCTCTGGTCGTCAAAGAGACTATCAAGAGCAATTGGCATCGATCGCACCAACACTTTTCTTAAACGTTGACAATAACGATACATGGACATCGATTGAAAAGAATATTCAAACATTAGCTGAAATCTTTGGCAAAGAGGAAGAAGCACAGCGTCAGTTGGCAGATCTGCAAGGTCAAATCGATACCCTGAGTGCTAATGCTGAAGAAAGTGGCTTGTCGGCTCTGGTAGTGATGGTCAACGAAGGCAACCTCTCAGCGTTCGGCCCTGGCTCTCGGTATAGTATTTTATATGATACTTTTGGTTTTGTTCCAGTGGATGATACGATAGAAGCGTCAACACACGGGGAAAGTATTTCATACGAATATTTGTTAGAAAAAAATCCGGATTTGTTATTTGTCATTGATCGTAGCCAGGCAATTGGCGGAGAAGAATCGCAATCGGCGTTCATCAGCAATGAAATCGTCCAAGAAACAAATGCGGGTCAGAATGATCGAATCATTACATTAGACGCTGAAGTTTGGTATTTAGCTGGATCAGGAATCGAATCGATCGAGCGAATGTTGGCAGATGTCCAACCAGCTGTTGAGTGAGCAATTGGATAAATAGGCAGGAAAGAAGTGATGATGCATCACTTCTTTTTTTTATGGTCAAGTATAAGACTTAAGACTGATATTTAAGAACTTCAATGATTTTACTTTACCTGTCGTAGTAATTGTTTTATAATTATTACGACAGATGGAGTAATTGAGGAGGGATCGTGTGATATCTAGTGACGGTATTCGAGGATACAATGATGCGATCATTCTATCTATTCTTGCAGGTGAAGATTCTTATGGTTATGAGATTTCTAAACGGATCCGCGAAGGAACCAAAGACGTATATGTGATCAAAGAAACGACATTATACTCTGCCTTCACCCGTTTAGAAAAGCAAGGGCTGATTCACTCCTATCCGGGTGAAGTGACCCATGGAAAGAAACGGACATACTATCAAATCACGGCAGCAGGCAAGCAAACTTTACAAGAAAAACGCACGGAATGGCAACAGACCAAAGTGGTCGTTGACCAGTTCTTACAAGGAGGAGCCAAATGAAAACTATACACGATTATTTAGACACTTTATTCTTGAGTGTTCCAGTCACACCGGAAACCAAGAAAGCCAAAGAGGATCTTTCCGCGATCATGGAAGACCATTATCATGAATTGATCAGTCAGGGAAAGAGTGAACACGAAGCAATCGGTGCTGTCATCAGTGAATTTGGTTCTGTAGATGAATTGCTGCAAGCATTAGATATTTCTCCTGAGGAGGACGAACCTAATGAAAGTGATTGGGCGCATGCAATTAGTGGTGAAGAGGCCTTTGATTACTGGAAAACGGTCAGGTATTTTGCATTATACTTGTCGACAGGTATTGGTCTATGTATTTCGGCATTTGCGATTTTTTCCTTTTTTGTTGGGTTAGATTCGCCAAGTCTTGGTATAGTGATGTTGCCTGTATTCGTGGCCATTGGTGTTGGGTTTATTATTAGCTCTGCTTTAAAGTATGCGGAGAATCGTAAAAGAATGGATGATCGGTTCATTTCTAATGAAATCAAGCGCATGGCCCGTCAACAATTGGAAGATTATGAAAAAAGTTTTCGCATCGGTTTGGTCTTAGGTATCGGGTTGTGTATTTTCTCATTGGCGCCAATTTTTATGAGCAGTATCTTTTATTACGATACACCTTATGGGATTGCAATGTTCTTGATGATGGTTGCTGTCGGTGTTTTTTTCATCGTCTATGTCAGCGTGATTCGATCAGGTTATGCGAAACTAGTCAATGAAACGTATTTTATTCGTGATGAAGATCAACCAGGCGCGCGGGCAACACATCATAAATATGGTGAAGCAGCAGGAAAAGTCGTCTTTTTCCACACCGTTTATTGGCCGCTGATTGTTGCGGGTTACTTGATTTGGTCTTTTGTTTTTCATGCATGGGCGTATTCTTGGGTGATTTTTGTGATTGGTGGTGTTTTACAAGATTTCTTTTTAGAGCAATTCAGCCAAAAGCGTCAAAAGTAAAATGCTCTTTCAAGGAACAAGATTGCTTTACTTCCTCTTGTTGCAGGATTATAATCACAGTAACCATAAGATTGAATGAAGATCGTCTGGTTATTTTATAGATGTGTTAGACAAGAAAAGAGGAAAAGCTATGTTAGAGATACAATATATCAAAAACGGCAGTAAGGAAACAGCACATTTTGATAGTGCAAAAGCATTTTTGGCAAGTCAATATTTAGAAGTGCCGCCATTCCAAGATCATTATCCTGTTGAAGAAGTGCGCTTGGATGATGTAAAACTTGATTTACCAGAAGCAACGATAGGTGGTCTGTTCAATTTTTTAACCACACAAAAGAATGAATCTTAATCACTTAATCCCTCTCTTGATCAAGAGAGGGATTTTTTTGTAAATGAGAATAGAATTTGTAATTGAGAATGAAGCGTCAATAATTGGAAAAGAGAAATGAAACGTAAAGATAAAATGATATACTATTTTTGTTTATGACGGAACTAAAATGCTTGTTTATGAGGAGAAAATAATTTAGATAAATGAATTATGCGGATACTATTGCAATTTTCAGTGAATTAGTCTAATAATTAAGAGAGATTATTCTCAAATAATTATTCTAATTGGAGGAAATGATATGTCATTAATTGGAAAAGAAATTGGTTCATTCGAAGCACAAGCTTATCACGATGGGAAATTTATCGATGTTTCATCGGAAGATTTTAAAGGGAAATGGAATGTCGTTTGTTTTTACCCGGCAGATTTTTCATTTGTTTGTCCAACAGAATTAGAAGACTTACAAGATCAATACCATGCTTTAAAAGAATTGGGTACAGAAGTATATTCAGTTTCAACAGACACCCATTATGTCCACAAAGCTTGGCATGATCATTCTGATGCAATCAACAAAATCGAATATATCATGATTGCTGATCCATCTCATGTCATTTCTGAGATTTTTGATGTTTTAGATGAAGCATCTGGTTTGTCACAACGGGGTACATTTATTATTGACCCTGATGGCGTCGTCCAAACAGTGGAAATCAATGCCGATGGTATCGGTCGAGATGCAAGTGGTTTGATCGATAAGATACGTGCTGCGCAATATGTACGCACCCATCCAGGCGAAGTATGTCCTGCCAAATGGAAAGAAGGCGAAGATACATTAACACCTAGCTTAGACCTAGTAGGGAAAATATAGGAGGCGCAAATGGGATTAGATAAAGGAATCAAAGATCAATTAACCCAATATTTGGCTCTGCTAGAAGCGGAGGTTGTTTTTACGGCTTCATTAGGTGCAGATGAAAGTTCTGTGAAAGTCCGGGATTTTCTAACAGAAATTGCTGAAATGTCGGATAAAATCACGATCCAAGAACAGGTTTTAGAACGGACACCGAGTTTTACGATCGAACAACCTGGTCAGTCGAGCGGTATCGTCTTTGCTGGATTACCTTTGGGACATGAGTTTACTTCATTTATTCTGGCACTATTGCAAGTCAGCGGTCGTCCACCGAAAATTGAAGAAGCAGTGCAAAAGCAAATCAAAGCAATCGATCAGCCACTGCACTTTGAGACGTATGTTAGTTTGACTTGTCATAACTGCCCAGACGTTGTCCAAGCGTTGAATATTATGGCTGTTTTGAATCCAAACATCAGTCATACTATGATTGAAGGCGGTATGTTCAAAGACGAGATCGATCAAAAGAAAATCATGGCGGTTCCAACTGTCTTTTTAGACAATGAAGAATTTGCCAGTGGTCGTCAGACGATTGAACAATTGATTGAAAAAGCTGCAGGTCCAACAAGTAAAGAAGTATTTGCTGACAAAGAAATCTTTGATGTTCTTGTCGTAGGCGGTGGCCCTGCCGGTAGTAGCGCGGCTGTTTATGCGGCCCGTAAAGGCATCAAAACTGGTATGGTCGTTGAAACATTTGGTGGTCAAGTCATGGAAACATTAGGGATCGAGAACATGATCGGTACCCTATACACAGAAGGCCCTAAGTTGATGCGTCAAGTGGAAGAACATGTCAATGAATACAATGTCGACGTGATGAAAGGGCAACGTGCCAAAGATATCCGCCGCAACGATTATGTTGAAGTGGAATTAGAAAACGGTGCCGTTTTACAAACCAAAACGGCGATTTTAGCCACTGGTGCCCGCTGGCGCAACATCAATGTACCCGGCGAAAAAGAGTTCAAAAACAAAGGGGTTGCCTATTGTCCCCATTGTGATGGGCCTTTATTTGCTGGGAAAGAAGTAGCTGTGATCGGTGGCGGAAACTCAGGGATCGAGGCAGCCATCGATTTGGCCGGAATGGCGAAGCATGTCTATGTATTGGAATTTTTACCAGAGTTAAAAGCTGATTTGGTCTTGCAAAACAGATTGCAGACACTAGATAATGTCACGGTGATCACAAATGCAGCAACCAAAGAAATCACTGGATCAGATCATGTTGAGCAATTGACTTATACAGATCGTGAATCAAACGGCGAATTCACATTGGCTGTTGAAGGTGTCTTTATTTTGATTGGCTTAATGCCCAATACAGAATGGCTGCAAGACCGCGTCGTTTTGAATCCGAACAATGAAATCGTCGTAGACAAACGAGGTGCCACCAACATTGAAGGTGTTTTTGCTGCGGGGGATTGTACCGATAGTGCATATAAGCAAATCATCATTTCGATGGGTTCAGGTGCCACTGCAGCATTGGGTGCGTTCGATCATTTGATTCGCGCCTAAGCAAATAGTAGGAACACCCAAACACCAAAGTTTAAGCTTTGGTGTTTTTTTTGCAGGTTCTCTTTGAAAGAGCAGTTGACAAGTTTGAGTGGTATCGATTACAATAATTGAAACACGTTCAAAAAGTGGAAGAGGTATTTTATGAGTGTCTACGGTATCTAATCAGACAATTTAAACAAATAAACGAAATTTACCACGTTTATTTGTTGTGCCTGCAGATACCGATACAAATCGTTATTGATGAATCAGGTGATGGGAAACTATCGCTTTTTTTGTACACTTTTTTGGACGCAGATGGGTACGGATTCTGCAGGCACCAGAAAGGACAATCGTTATGAAGATACCTCAAGCAGCAGAATTTGAACAAATCAAAGCACAAGTCAAACAAAAAATCATCAGTGATTATGGCCAAACCTTGTTCGCACAAGAACGACCGGCTGCTTCTTATGAAACAGCAAACAAGCGAATGGAAGAAACAAAAGAAGCCATCGCAATTTTGGCTGCGGGACATGCAGTTCCTTTTATGGGGTTGCAGCATGCTCAATTGTATACAGATAAAATTGAGAAAGGGTTTATTTTGACGCCTCATGAGTTGGTAGCATACGGTGACTTTTTAAGGTCTTTTCCGAGAATCAAGCAACTTTTTACAAAAAACCGCTCATTGGCGCCAAAATTGGCGCGCTATGTAGAAGAATTGAGTGAGTTTTCAAGTATTACTGCGCAAATCGCGCAGACTATCCGTCATCAGCGCATTGATCCAGAAGCGAACCGCCACTTGCGAAAAATCGTTCGCCAGATCGACCAGCTTGAAAGTGACATGAAAAAAGTTTTTTTAAAGTTTTTGTCACAAAGCAAATTTTTACAAGACAACCGGATGATCAGAAAGAATGAGCGGTATACATTGCCGGTAAGGGCAGAGTGGCAGCATCAGTTCAAAGGATCAATTATTGAACGGTCCAATAAAGGCAGCACGGTTTTTATTGAACCAGATGCAGTTGCGCGCTTAAATGATCGTTTGATTTTGGCAGAGGGAGAAAAAACGGCGATTGAATACCAAATCTTAGCGGAACTAACGGGGATGATCGCTGAAGAATTGCCAGCTATCTATCAATGTTTGGACTGTTTGGCTGTTCTAGATGTGATTTTTGCAAAGGGGAAATTCTGTCGTGAAATCAAAGGTACACCCGTGGAAATCAATCAGAATGAGCGCTTGGTTTTGGATCATGTCAAACATCCCCTCCTTGGTGATGCCGCTGTTCCATTGGACCTGTCCTTGGGAATAGATACGCGTTGTATGGTGATCACCGGGCCGAATGCCGGAGGCAAAACGGTTGTTTTAAAGACCGTTGCTTTGGTTTGTGCGATGGCTCATCATGGGTTGTTTCCCGCCCATCATGGACAGAGCAGCATTCCGTTTTTAAAAGGTCTTTCAATGGATATTGGCGATCAGCAAAGTTTAGCCAATGCTTTGAGTACTTTTTCTGGTCATATGGCCAATATTGCAGAGATTTTAGCAGATAATCAGCGTAATCGTGTGGTGTTGTTGGATGAGATTGGGAGTGGCACAGAACCCAATGAAGGTGCAGCACTTGCAATCGCGATCATGGACGCGCTCTATCGTTCTGGGGCATTGCTGATTGCAACGACGCATTATGGGGAAATCAAACAATATGCTGTTGACCATCCGGACTTTCAAACTGCAGCTATGGCCTTTGATCCTGAAACATTGACACCGAAGTATCGGTTGCTGGTCAATCAAGTCGGAGAAAGCAATGCATTTTGGATTGCAGAAAAAATGCAGATTCCACAAACGATCGTTGCGCATGCAGCAGCCTATTTATCGACGAAAGACTACCCATTAGACAAAAAAACATTTGCTTTGCTCAAGGAATCTCGACCAAAATCAGAATCAGATGGAAAGTTTGCCAAAGGCGATCAAGTGCTTGCCACTGATCGAGGGGAAAAGGGCATTTTCTATCAGTATGCAGACAATGGACAAGTACAAGTATGGATCAACGAACGGATGGAAGTTATGGCTGAGAAAAGAATTCAGCTGTTGATCAAGCAAGAGGAATTGTATCCCGCAGAGTATGATCTTGATCAATTGTTTGTTGATCATCAGACATATAAATTCAATAAAGATATATTACGCGGGTCTAAAAAAGCCTATAAACAATTGAGGAAACAGGCAAAAGAGCGAGAATAAGCTGGGGATGCAATCGAATATTTGTGTAAATGCTACGTTATTTTATGAGGGCGTCCCTGTACAGCGCAGGCAGATGACACCCTTTATTAAATTACGATAGTTATCTAGTTGGTTAACGAAGCATGAACTTTCACTCATTGCTTTTTTGTATAAACTTTTAAATATCTTCAATTTATTCTATTTGATTAAGAAATCCTAAAGAATAATGAATATTTTTATGATCAGGTTGTCAAAGCAATCGAAGAGGGTTACCATCATACTGGATATAAAATAACAATAAACCTTGTTAGGTGAGGCTCCTATACAAACATACGCTATTGCGCAGAAACGTCGAAAGACGCCAATGTGTAGAACAGGAATTGTCGGATTAAGGCTTTTCATAAAATAGCTAAGCAAGCGATGCATTGCTTTACGTTGTATAGTGCTAAAACTCGGACGATGAGATTGCAAAAAGTCTAACGTCCTAAGGGAAGTTAGACTTTTTTTCTTAGGCCGCAAGAAAGATAGCTTGCACAACACGTAAGACCGTCTGAACACCGACTCCAAGGAAATAGGAGTGGATAGTATGGAAAATAGAAAGACAGATTGGCTGTTGATCATCGCTTATATCCTACTGAGCATGGTCGGTCTTTTGATGATATATAGCGCGAGTTCCTTTCGCTTATTGACAATAGGTGCACAACCTTCAGCGTTGTTCCAAAGACAATTGATTTTTTTGGTACTGAGCTGGGTATTGATTCTTACGCTGCAACGTGTGCGTGTCAATATTTTACTTGGACGCCCATTGGCAGTTGGATTGATTGCTTTTGGTGTGCTGACCCTTTTGATGGCTCATGTGCCCTTTTTTGGGGTGACAGTCAATGGTGCCCAACGTTGGGTATCGATCGCAGGTTTGCAATTTCAGCCTTCAGAGATCGTGAATGTGGGGATGATTTTGTATTTGGCACATTTTTTTCAGGAACCGAAAGCTTCGCTTCGAGACATGAGAAAACCACTAGGCTTGTTGCTGATTTGCTGCTTATTGATTCTGTTTCAACCTAAAGTTGCGGGTGTGTTTATTCTGCTATTTCTTGCCTTTATTATGATCACCACTGTGCAAGTACCAGTCAAGATCACGGCTTTGTTGTTTGGAGCCTTAGTAGTGAGTATTGCACTAGTAGGTGGGCTGATTCTTACGCTGGGCCAGCACGACTTGTTGCCATCCATGTTTGCGCATGTCTACAATCGGATTCGATTGGTCGGCAATCCATTTTCAGATCCTTACGGCCAAGGATTTCAGATGATCCATTCTTATTATGCATTGTTTAATGGTGGCTTAACTGGTTTGGGTCTTGGCAATAGTATTACCAAAAAAGGGTTTCTGCCAGTTGCTGAAACAGATTTTATTTTTTCGGTGATAGTGGAAGAAATGGGCTTGTTCTTCGGGATTTTTGTGATTGGCTTATTATTTATCATCATTATGCGGTTATTTATGCGCAGTGCAACGTGTAAAAATGGCCAAGTTGGATTGATTTTATTAGGAACAGCGACATTGCTCTTGATACAAACAAGCATTAATATTGCAAGTATTTTAGGGCTGATGCCGATGACTGGTGTGCCGCTGCCCTTTATTAGTTATGGAGGATCAAGCTACTTTATTCTATCTTTTGCATTTGGTTTGTGCATGAAATTGTTGAGAGAGGAAGGGCAATCCGATGCGATTTTACAAACAGCGTGAGATCAATTATGCTTTATTATTACCAATTTTCCTTTTGTATCTGTTAAGTATTTGGGTGCAATATCAGGCAGCTGTCATGGATGGTCGCCCTCCCCAGTCCGTTGTGATACGCCAGATTCTCTTTTGTATTTTGTCGGTCATCGCATTAGGGGCGGCTAGTTTACTCAAAACATCATTCTTGTTGCGCTTTTCCGGGCTGTGGTATTTGCTTTGCCTAGGAATGATGGCATCCTTGCATTGGTTTTATGATCCATTTATGTTTAGCGAAACGCATACGAAACGCTGGATGCGGATCGGCAGCTTTACGATCCAACCTTCGGAATTTATGAAGATTGCGTTTGTCTTATTCATGGTGTATTTGACATTGGTCTACGAAAAACGCAAAGCAGAGCGTACGATCCAAACAGACATGATCTATGTATGTAAAGTCTTGTTTTACAGCATACCAACATTCGCACTTATGTATCTGCAGCGTGACTTTGGGACCAGTTTGGTTTTTGTGGTCATGTTAGGGGCGTTATTTATCATTTCAGGGGTCCATTGGAAGATATTGACGGTGATGACGAGTATTGCTGCCTTGGTTGGCGGAGTATTGCTGTTGTTGGTGTTTACTGAATGGGGCAATCGGCTGCTCTTTCAATTAACATTCTCGCAATATCAGCTGGATCGCATCAAAGCATGGGTGGATCCTTTTGCTTATCAAGATTCGATCGCTTTTCAACAAGTTCGGAGTATTTTAGCGATTGGATCTGGAGGGCTGTTAGGCGCCCCGCAGAATCATACAACTGTCTATGTACCAGTGCGGGAATCGGATATGATTTTTACCGTGATTGGCGAAACATTCGGCTTTTTTGGCAGTACATTGGTGATTTTCCTTTATTTTTATTTGATTTACCAAGTGATTTTTGCAGCGATATCGACCAACAATAAAGCATCGGTCTATATTGCGATCACATTTATTTTTGGCTTGGTTTTCCAAATTTTTGAAAATATTGGCGCAGCAATTGGGTTGCTGCCCTTAACGGGGATTCCTTTGCCGTTCCTTAGCCAAGGCGGGACATCCTTGATTGCCATTAGTATGGCAATGGGGATTATTTTAGGACTAAATAAAGAAAAACTGCTAGAAATTGAATTTCGTCACAATACTGAATTGAAGTTACAGTAGCCCTGTATAATAAGCATTATGTTCAGAACAGCGGTCTTCTTAGCAACCATTGTTTCGATTTGCAGATTTTCATGCCTATTCGCGCAGAACCTCACGCTATTTGCTTGAAAACGTTGACAGCTGTGTTTCATAACGATACCATGAATGAAATAAACCAAATAAGTCATGTTTGATAATACGAAGGAGGAGTGGCTGTGATGATCGAATTTCACAATGGAGTACCCACTGATAAGGATCAAATTGTGTCTTTATATCAAAAAGTTGGTTGGACACTCTATACCCAAAAGCCAGAGAAATTACTCAAAGGCTTGCATCGTTCTTCTGTGATTGCAGCGTATGATCAAGATGTATTAGTCGGCTTGGTCAGAGCTGTAACAGATGGAGAAACCATTCTTTATATTCAAGATCTATTGGTCTTGCCGGATTATCAACGGCAAAGGATCGGTCAGACATTGCTTGAAAAGATGATTGCCCAGTATCCAGATGTGCGGCAAAAAATTCTGTTGACAGATGACCAAGCAAAGACGAAATCATTTTATCAATCCTGTGGGTTTCAACAAGTCGGGCAGACAGGTGGCGTTGCATTTATTCATCATTAAGTAGCCGTGAAGTAGCCGTGGTAGCGCATAAAATCACTACCCAACCAAGTTTGAAAGGGAGTAAATGAATGGGGAAAAGAATAATCTTTATGATTACGTTGTTTGTTGGTGTTGGTGCCTGTGGGGGAAGCGCCATCGCATTTTTGAGTGTTCATCCGTTGCTTGATGGTGAAACCTATCTTGGACTAACAACGGCAATGTTGCAACAGACCCCATTTCGTACTTTTTTGGTTCCAGGAATATTTTTGGCACTGGTATTAGGACTGGGAAATCTACTTACAGCACTGTTGATCATAAGAGAGGATGCTTTTTATCTGAGTATGGTCATGGGCGGTTGTTTGATTGCTTGGATTTTGATCCAAGTAGCTTTGCTGCAAAATATCAATATACTGCACTTGATCTTTTTGCTGATCGGTTTTTGGCAGTTGCTGTTAAGCAAGCATTTGATTCGCGCCTGTCACCAACAAGTACCATTTTCAGCTCATCAAAATTAATTGTCTATTTCTATAAGGATGGGTAGATGAAAATCACATACAGAATTTTGGAGGAAAATCATTTGAAGTTTTTACAAAAATCAAAAATTTTTGCAAGTTTGGTGATCATTTGCCTAATAGGACTGGCAATCTGGATCTTTTCTAATATCCTTTTTGTTTTCAGACCCTTAGAAGCCATTTTCTCGAGTGTTTTCTTGCCAGTTTTGATCTCGGTCTTTATCTTTTATATTTTCTTACCTTTTTTCAATTGGATCAATAAGTTGACCAATAGAAAAGCGGTGGCGCTTTATTCCACATTGTTGCTCATTGTTTTCGCAGCTTATTTGATCATTCAAGTGATTGCGCCAGCGTTGGCAGCTGAGATGGGACGGTTTATTGGTCAAGTTCCAGTCATCATCAATCTGGTGATTGACAATATTGATCATTCTTATATGCGTGATTTGTTTGAACCACTGGTGGAATCGGTCAATTTTTCTCAAGTGGGCAACTTTGCGATGCAATTTCTGACGGGTGCGACGAATAGTCTAACTAGTTTGATCTCAATTGTGTCTCATTCGGCGATCATTTTGTTCACGATTCCGTTGCTATTGGTTTATATGTTTAAAGATGGCGAAAAGATTCCTGGTTTTTTGTCAGAGAAGTCACCGCAAAAGTACCGTTCATTGATTTTACAACTATGTGATGATTTCCATCAAGCAGCCTCAGCTTATATTGGTGGTAAATTGCTGGTTTGTTCCTACGTTGCGATTTCCAGTTACTTGGTTTTTTCTTTGCTGGGATTGCAAAATGCATTATTGTTGGGCTTGATTTGTGGTGTTTTGGATATCATTCCTTATTTTGGTCCATTTATCGGGGCAGCGCCAGCGTTCTTATTCGCTTTGAGTCAAGATATTCAGACGAGTTTGTTGTTGATTCTAGGAATCACAGTTATTCAATTTGGTGAATCCTATTTGGTTTCTCCGTTGGTGATGAACAAAGTACTGCATATCCATCCGATCATTGCTGTCTTTTTGTTATTGATTGCAGGAAATTTACTAGGATTTGTCGGTATGATCGTTGCATTACCTGTCTATTCGATCATAGTAGCGATGAGCCGTACGATTATTCATTATTGGCAGCAACGCCGTATATCAGATGTTGCGCCTGAAGAAGAATAGCTATGCTGACACGATCATTTTTATGATCGTGTTTTTTCATCATAGAAAGTTCTATGTAAAACAGGCAACTATTTTGGCTAGACTGCCCCCACAAACGGGTTTGCCATGCTATACTAACGACAACAAAAAAATCGTTGGGAGTGGGTTAGATGAAAGTATTGTGGAATCAAGACATCGTGGAGCGTGAGCAGGTCAAAGTGGATATCGAAGATCGCGGTTATCAATATGGCGATGGGATTTATGAAGTGATCAGAGTCTATGATGGCCATTGCTATATGTTAGCAGAACATATGGAACGGCTTATCGCCAGCGCAAAAAAAATCAAGTTAACACTGCCTTATGATGCAGAACGGATTGCTGAAAATCTGAAGAAAATGATTGCTGTTGAAGAAATCAACAATGGAGAAATCTATATGCAGATCACTAGAGGTGTGTACTCTCCTCGAAACCATCAATTTCCAACTGCAGGCACAGTCCAAGCTGTTTTAACAGCCAACGCGATTCCTTTCGAACGGCCGCTCGACATGCAGCAAAATGGCTTGAGTGCAACTGTGATCCCAGATCAGCGTTGGTTGCATTGTGATATCAAATCACTGAGCTTATTGGGCAACTTGTTATCATTGGATGAAGCAATTGAAAAAGGGTTTGATGATGCATTGTTACATAGAGATGGATTCTTCACAGAGGCTTCTGCGTCAAATCTTTGGTTTGTGATTGATGGGAAATTATATACTCATCCAGATGGTCCCTTGGTTTTACCTGGCATCACCAAGATCAAAGTTCGTCAATTATGTGCCGAATTGGCCATTTCCTTAGTTGAAGAAGCCGTACCAATTTCTCGTTTAGGAGAAGTCCAAGAATGTTTCTTGACCAATTCGGTTTGGGAAATCGTACCCGTGGTGTCGATCGATGGCAATTTGGTCGGACAAGGAGAGAAAGGTCCAATCACCGCACGCTTACAACAGGCGTATATCGATGCCATTAGCAAATAAGTAAGAATGCAGAAAAGACTTGATCTCGTTTGATGACAAGCTCAAGTCTTTTTTCTCACCAATCGCTCGGGTTCCATAGTTTTCCATCCAATTCACCTTGTTTTGTAGTGATTCGCTGCTGCTGCTCCTCAAGTAGCTCCGCAAGACCCTGTAATAAGGCTTTTTCGTGATAGTCATTGGTTTCGTTGGTAGCGTCTGTAATGATTTGTTCCATCCATGGTTCGATCATGGCTATTCCTCCAAACTAGCTAATGCTTCATCCAAATCTTGAATCAGTTCATGGTTGTTTTCCAACTGCGTCAATAAAGGAATCAACTGTGGTTTTTCTTCAGTGAGGCGCGTCAATCTATCTGCGAACCATTGCTGCTTTTGATCAAATGAAAATGGGTAAGGCATCGTGAGTAATTGCTGATAGTTTACTACGAAGGTGCGTTTTTGTGCTTCTGTTTTGTACATCAACTGATCTAATACGATCAAAGGCAGAACAGTCATCTGATATTTTTGTGCCATCATTCGTTGCGGACGCAATATCTCATTGAAGGTCACTTGCTCATTGCCCCCCAATTGGAACTCTTTAGCCGCCACACCTGTAGAAATGGCAAACCCGATTTCTTTGCCTCTCAGTGCGATTTCTGCTGCTGACCAGACTTCATCGATCCAAGCTTTCATTTTAGCAGGAACGTTATACCAATAGAGCGGAAACTGCAAAATCAATCGCTCGCATGCTGACAGCATTGCCAATTCATCTGCAAGAACAAAATCATCAAGGTTATCAAGAAAATGCATCTTTACCCCGGGGACTTTGGCGCTTTCAGTAAAAAAACGCTGTGATAGAGAATGCTGATAGTCGGGGTGACTCGAGATGACTAAAGTTTTTATCATAAAATCATTCATCCTTTCATAATAGATGTACCACAAAATTGCACAAAGGGAAACTACTCTGCCTTTTAGTTTCATTTAAGTTAGAAAATATATCATCAAAGGAAATGATGCAAGTGAAGGAGAAGTGTATCATGATGAAAATCAATCATTTTTTAGTCAAGGGTCTAGCGGCATTGGTATGGGTGATTGCTAGCGGGATCTTTCTACTGGAAAAAAGCTGGTATGTAGGAAAGAAGCAACAAGCCTTCTTGGAAGAAAAGAAGCGTGTGACAGCTGAGGACGGCCAAGAGTTTACTGTGAGAAGCCTATCTTTGGACAAATAAAACAGCAAAATCTTGATTCACTTAAACAACAAAAAACCTGCTTACGCAAGAAGAATTGCCTGTTTTTCTTCTCACTCGCGCAAGCGGGTTTTTGCATTATTTTGAGCGTGATTGTACAGGGGAAGCGGGGGCTTTTTCAACGACATGGAGAAAACCATCGCGGTCTTGGATAATCAAAATCGATTGATGGTCATAGCGGGTGATGATCTCACCTTTGACAAATTCGTTGGTAATGGTCCGATACTTGTTTGTTTGCATAGTCATTCCTCCCAACTATTCCATGTTCATGCTCCTCATTTTTGAAGAGAATGAACTGGTATCTTTATCATAAAGGATGAATGTGATGTTCAAAATAATTTTAGGTAAAGTTTGTGTTAACGAAAGCTAATCCGCCAGATTAAAGCGCAATGCCATTTTCTGACTGCCAGACTCAACCATTTTTCCCAATAATTGGGTGGCTTGTTCTATATAGTAATGGGCCATTTTTTCATTTGCCTTCTCCAAAAACGATGAATGTTGATCTTGACGCATCCATCCTTGATCTGTTTGCTGTTGGATGCGGCGACAATAAGCCATCATATCTAATTCAAATCGTGCAGCTAAGTCGCTATAACGATCATAATCACTATCGCCAATCAAAGCAAGTGTGCGACTCAACCAGTAACTATTGGTAGGATCATAAACTTTTGTGGTATTCCGATAAGCGGCTGGTGTATCAGTGATGTGCACATAAAATGGAACAACAGCATTGAATGTGTTGGGACCAAAGGCCAACCAATGAATGCCTGCAATCTCAGGAGCCACATTGTTTCGGATTTGCAAAATATGGACTTGTTGATTTCGGTTTAATGCAATGGAACGATATTGTTTTTTCTCTGCGGGTGTACCAGTGCCATAAGGGTCAAAAGGCGTATTTTGGAAATGGCTGCTTAATGCCCATTTGACATCTTCAATTGTTAATTTTTGTTTTGGATAGCAGAGAAAAGGCAACTCTTGGTCAATAGGTTCCGCATCAGTTCCGCTAAAATGTTTTTGGATATACCAAGCCCGAGGATTATTATAACGGGTATCTTTTTCAGTGGAACTGCCGAAAATATGGCGCAGGTTGACGCCTTCAAAATCAGGATTTAAATGGTACATTTCGATAAGATTTGGCAAGTCTGCAGCATACAAAGAAGTGTCTGCCTCAAAATCGAAATGGTCGATATTCAAACGATTGGGAGCGACAACATACGCATCGTCGGGTATTTTCGTTGCGACCCAGTGGTGTCCACCGATGGTTTCCATATACCAGATCTCGTCTTTATCTGAAAAAGCAATGCCGTTAGACTCGTAGGTGCCATATTTCGCGAGTAATTCCCCCAATCGCAAGACCCCTTCGCGTGCTGAGTGAATGTAAGGCAAGACGATACTGACAAAGTCTGCTTCACCGATCCCTTCAGGTACTAGAGGATCGATCGCTAAAACTCGGGAATTGGTGGTAATGGTTTCCGTAGCGGTCATCGCTACGTTTTCGGCATTGATGCCTGATGCGGCCCATACACCTTGGGAAGGATCGGCTTCAGGGGTAGCGGTATAGCGCATTGGGTCATCGGGTAGTTGAACAGTACAATCACTTAAAACGGCATAAAATGTGCTGCCTTGTTGTTCTGGTTCGATCACGACAAATTTTTGCGGTTCGGACCCGCTGCCGGCATCTTCATTGCGTGCAATCATCGTTGATCCATCGTTGCTTGCGTGTTTACCCACCAAAATCGTGGTACATGAGGCTGTTTTTTTATCCATCTTTTTTCTCCTTTTATGTGGGGTCTTTTTTTAAATTGATGTTAGTATAACGATTGTTTCAGCTATTTTCAATGAAAAAATAACCTCTTTTGGAAAAACAATCGAATTTTCTCTTTATTTTTAGTACAATATGGGAAGGCTAATTAGAAATGAGGAAAATAGATGAAACAAAAATTAATGGTGGGTTATGCAATACTGATGAGTATTTTGTTGGTAGGGTGTGCCAAACCTAGTATCGACGCAACCAATACATCAATAGAGGCTTCTTCTGCAGAAAAATCAGCCACGCAACGGACAGCAGAAATTTCTTTTGTGAACAACACGGAGGAAAAGGCGTCCGCTCTTAAAGATAAAACAGTAACTTTTGAAGAAGGGACCACATTGATGGCAATCATGAAAGACAATTTTGATTTGGTTGAAGATCAAGGGATGATCACCAGTATTGATGGATTGGCACAAGATGAAAGCAATGGCTACTATTGGACCTATACGATCAATGATGAAATGATCAGTACAGGTGCCAATGATACGTTCTTAGGAGAAAACGATAAAGTGGTATTTACCTATGAAAAATTCGAATAAAACAGCTTATTTCAGCGTGAAAGAAATTGCGTTCCTCAGTTTATTCACTGCTGCAGCGGTCGTTGGCAGGACATTGCTGCATCCTTTACCAAATGTGCAACCAATGACCGTGATCTTTTTATTGATTGTCTTGTCCTTAGGATTTAGTCGTGGGATGATCGTCGCGATTCTTTCTTTGGTCATTACCAATCTTTATATGGGAATGGGTATCTGGACAGTAACGCAAATAATCAGTTATGGGGTGGTTTTAGCAGTGCAAGGAGTACTTTGCCTGTCTGCAAGGTATCGACAGGGCAAAATCCTGCAATTGCTATATAGTATCAGTGCAGGTTTTTTGTACGGACTGGTCATTTCCTGGCTGAGTGTGAAATTGTATGGGTTCCCCCATTTTTGGCCATATTATCTGCAAGGCCTTAGTTTTGATGCGTTACATGCATGTGGCAATGGCGTCTTTTATGTATTGCTGGCTCCAGTGTTTCGACAATTGATTCATCGGTTTTATCCAAAAAAAGACAAGATCAGTTGATCTTGTCTTTTTTTGTCATGGCGTGAAGTTAAATGAGCATTTTTTCTTCTTGGCTGGCCACCAAGTCACATAATTTTGCGACCCCAGTTTCGCCAGTTTCTTTGATGCAGACAGTAGCGGTATTTGTCAGGACATGTAAGACTTGAACTTCCACTAAATCTGGTTGTCCAATGACTTTGGCCCAATAGTCAATGCTTAGATCTAACTGTGATTCATCCATCATTCACACCTCATTCTATTCAATTTAGCACTAGAATATCGGAAAGGGTGATGAAAGTAAAGGATTTCACCTTGCGTTTGGTCGAAATGGTGATTTTTGCTGCAATTGCTCTATGTGAAAAAGCATACAGGCATATCATTATGCGATTAAAGAGGCAACGCGTATGCTGAGAGTAAGTGAAAGGGGTTGCTTAAAATGAAATGGATCGTCAAAAAAGCTGACCTTGAAGACTACCGTCAGAAGTTTGACGGCAAACTCGCGGGTTATGCAGAAGAAGCCAAAATGATTGCTCTCCCATTGCCTAAGTATTATATTCTGATTCTTGATGAAGAAAAATTGCATTTGATCCAGTTAGATTTGAACTTTAATGAAAAAGCACTGCAAACGATTTTTTTACATGACATTACCCAGTTGCAATTAAGCGGTGTGTTGAATAAAAAAGTGAGCATCAAAACGCATAACACCACCGTCAAACTATTGATCAAACCGATGGCGATCGGTATTCAAGAAGAGCAGAAGCTGTTTTTAGAACGATTGTCGCAAATGGCAAGATAAAACAAAAACAGAGAGGCAATGACAGCTTCTCTGTTTTTGTTTTATTCAGGCGTACCGACGATTTTGATAAACGCATCGATATTTTTTATTTTCATATGTTTGATCACCAATTGCTCACGTTTGTTCCATTTTCCTTCAACTTCCAAGTTGTATTTATTTAACGGCAACCGCAAGACATAGCTGGAAAGGTAGCGGTCTTTGATAATACAATTGACGATTTTATGGTCTTCAAGCAATTGGATTCCTGTCAACATCATCGGGGTTTCTTGGAAGACCCGGCTATTTACAAGTAATCCTGTATGTGTTTCGTTCATAGTCATTTCCTTTCTAAGCGGCATACAATCTTCTTTCTACTTGCTATGTTACCCGATTTACCAAAGAAAGGCAATTCCTGTGAAATGAATGCCCGCCTATGATAAGCTAAATAAAAGGAGTGGTTTTAATGGTTGGATACAATCGTTTTTCTAAAGAATGGCAAAAGGCGTCAAAAGAACTACGGGAAGGAAAACCGAAAAATGCCAAAAAAGGGTTGAAAACCCGACAGAAAATTGCTGATGAAAAAAACAAGAAAGCGGATAACGCCTACTCAACGGGTTTTTTGATCGGTTCTTTCCGAGAAATGTTTCGAAAAAAATAGTCAATCGCATCAATTGAAGGATAAACACCAAACCAAGTCTATCGAGCGGTTATTCATTGCGCCAAGAGGATTGGTTTGGTGTTTTTGTTTAAAACAAATAGTCAAAGAAGACGCCATTAAGAAAGGAAAAACTGAGATAAAAGAGAAACAAAGTAACGACATCGAGAGGAAACCCTTGAAGTATTTTAGGAATCGTGGCGATTTCTACCCTTGTGCGTACACCTGATAAAGCAAAGGAGAATAAAAGATACATCCCAGCTGCTGTCGTTAGGTGCATCATGTATTGGTCGTAAGGAAATTGTGTCACGGTAGCTAATGTCAGGATCGGCACGATGGTAAGAGCGATCTTAGATAGATGGTCGGTCATAAAACGTTGCTTTCCAGGAACGATCGCCAGTATTCCCCAAGTGACGATCAAAGCAATCACAGCAGCGGTGACTAGATTGGTCACTACGATGTTTCCATAGACAAACTGATAACGCATCACGCCATAAAACAAACTGCCGCTGATAAAGTAGGCGAGGCCGATCACACTGGCTAAGTAGCAGACACGGGTAGTCACATTCGGTATTTTTTTACCGACTGATGGTGCCAGCTGTTGGCATACATAATTGGTCAAAATAATCATTAGAAAAAGGACGAGTCTATTGTCGATCGTCATTTTATTTCCTCCTTTGAAAGAAAAATAAATCAGCGCATGATTTTAAGATTGAATGGTGTTGGCTTTCCTTCACCAAGGATCCTTAAACGCAAGAAGCGATCAATCAATGGTGTGAAGCAGTTCATGATCAAAATGGCATAACTCATTCCTTCATTGGTGAAGCCATAAAAGCGGAAGAGGACGACGAGTAAGCCGACACCTAAAGCAAACAAATTTTCACCGGCTTTTGTACCTGGAGTAGAGGAATAGTCTGTAGCCATATAAATGGCGCCTAACATGGCACCGCCGCTGATGATGTGGCCAATCACGTGTTGCCAAGTACCTGTGAATAAACCGTCAGGTCCTAAAATAAAGGCAAAAATACCTATCGTTGCAAAAATGATCAAAGGAATGCGGGGGGATATGATTTTGCGCCATACTAAAAAAATACCGCCTAGCAATAATAAAAACGCGCTTGTTTCACCAACCCGCCCACCGGTAAAACCGAAGAATGCATCCCATAGTTCTTGGTTGGACAATGTATCGCCAGCTTTCATCACAGCAAGTGGGGTAGCACCAGATACCACATCGTTGGCAGTTGCTTGGGAAACCACCTCAGGACCGATACTGCCAAAAGGTGGATCAGGCCAGCTAATCAGAAACATCTGGTTGTAAAACAGCCCAATCAATAATGCACGACCGCCCAACGCCGGATTAAGGAAATTGTAGCCGATGCCACCAAAGAATTCTTTGACGATGATCACGGAAAAGGCGACACCGATCACTGGAAAATACCAAGGGGCGGAAGGTGGAAGATTCATGGTCAGTAATAAGGCAGTAACGACAATACTCAAATCGAAGCGAATAGGCCGTTTGACCAAGAATGACCAACCAATGTCGGCAGCAAAAGCAGTGGCGATGCCAATCAAGAATAAGCCGTAGACTTTAAAGCCAAAAAGATAGCCAGAGAATAAAACTGCTGGCAATAAGGCTAATGCCACTGCACCCATGATTTTGACAGTTTCGTCATTGTCTCGAATATGCGGACTAGGGGGTACGTCTTGATTTTTACGTTGTTGAAATATTTTTTCGCTGGCTGAATCTTGATAATAATCAGGCACTTTCTTTCGCCTCCTCTTGCAGCTGTGCGACTTTGCTTTTGGCTGCCGTGATATTGGCTGCCAAAGAACGTTTTGCCGGACAAACAAAGGTGCAAGCACCACAATTGATACACGCTTCCGCCAGAAGCTCTTCGCATTTTTGGTAATCACCTGCGCGGTAAAATTGGTCGATTTCCATCGGCATCAAGCGCATTGGACAAGCTTCGACGCATTTATTGCAACGAATACAAGGGTTCTCTTTGTAGAGCCAATCAGTTTCTTCATTGAAAATGATGACCCCGTTACTGCCCTTGGTGACGGGGACTTTCAAGGTATGAACGGCTTTTCCCATCATCGGCCCGCCGAGGATCAATTTGCTAGGTGCACCTTGGAATCCACCCGCAAAATCAATCAATTCTCCGGCCAAAGTACCCAATGGGTTTTTGACGATACAAGGTTTCTGAACATCCCCTGTGACAGTCGTGTAGCGTTCTATCAAGGGTTTATTAAAACAAACAGCATCGGCTAGTGCAAAACTGGTGGCAACGTTGATCAAAACAATACCAATATCGGCAGTTAAACCGCCAAGGGGAACTTCTTGATCGGTCAATAACTCTACTAACTGCTTTTCACCACCGGTTGGATAAACAGTTGGGACAGTAACGACTTCGATGGTGTCATCGTTTGCACTCGCAGCAATCATCGCTTCGATTGCTAGAGGCTTATCATCTTCGATGCCGATCAGAATCTTAGGATCGGCCAATAATTTTTGGGCAATTTTGGCGCCTGTGATGATTTGCTGGGCTTCTTTTTCCATCAAAAAAGCATCACTGCGCAGGAAAGGTTCGCATTCTGAGCCGTTTAGGATCAGCGTATGGATGGCCTCTGGCTCATCTACACTAAACTTGACGTGGGTCGGGAAAGTCGCACCGCCTTTTCCAGCAATTCCTCCTGCTTGAATTTTAGCTAAAATGTCCTTGTTTGTTGCATTTGACCAATCAAAAGCATTGGGCAAAAAATCATTGGTAAATTTAAAGTCATTTTCAATGATGATCGTTCGTCCTTCTCCATTATTTTGATCTGGCCAATCAACGATATCAACGATCTTGCCAGAAACTGAGGCATGGATTTTGGCGGAAACAAAGGCATCTGCTTCAGCTATGACTTGTCCTTGTTTGACATAATCCCCAATATTTACGATTGGTTCTACAGGTGCACCAATATGTTGAGATAAAGGAATAAAAACCATAGCTGGTGAGAAAGTCAACACATCATCTTGTTCGATCATCAATTTCTCTTTCAACATTTTCAGGGGAGGGCTAAGAGAGATTCCGCCAGTAAATGTCCGCATACAAAACACTCCTTTCTTTTCTATCTATAAGTGTAGCATGTCTAGGACTGACGCAAAAATCAAAACCCTTACAAAGCAAAAATATAATGATTTTTTCGTTTGACATATGAGTGTGCGTTCATATATAATTATATATGTAAACATGTTCATATGTTCATGTGAAGAATGGAGGGTTTCTAATGGCAGAACATACGTGTCAACAAGATCATTCTCATGGCAATAATCACCGCCACGCGCATGGTCATTTATCGGATATCGGATTTATCATCGGCGTTTTGTGCTTTATCACAGCAATTTTTGTCCCTTATGAAAATATGAAAACAATCATGTACTTAGCAACGATCATCTTGGCAGGGTATCATGTGATTGGAGAAGGAATCACAGATACTTTCACACAAACAAAAATCAATCATCGGTTCACACCCAATGTGCACCTGCTGATGACTGCTGCCATGATTGGCTCGGTCCTCATTGGCCACTATAATGAAGGGGCATTACTGATTTTGATTTTTGCGGGTGCACACTTTTTAGAAGAATATGCAGAAGGACAAAGCCGTCGTGAAATCACCAATCTCCTAAAAATCAATCCGACAGAAGCTCGCTTGATCGATGCAACGGGAACTATCAAGAAAATTGCTGCTGATCAAGTCAAAAAGGGCGATCATCTCCAAGTCTTACCAGGTGATCAAGTTGCGGCCGACGGTGTGATCATTTCAGGATCAAGTGATATCAATGAATCATCGATCAATGGCGAAAGCATTCCACGAGAAAAGTCAGTTGGAGAGGAAGTGTTTGGCAGTACCCTGAATGGTTCTGGAAACTTCACGATGGAAGTGACCAAAGACAGTGCAGATTCAGTCTTTGCCAAAATCATCATGCTGGCCACTGAAGCACAGGCAAATCAATCACCAACAGAAACAACAATCAAAAAAATCGAGCCAATTTATGTCAAAACAGTATTTCTATTGGTCCCACTGTTTATTGTGAGTGCACCTTTCTTGCTTGGCTGGGATTGGTCAACAAGTTTTTACCGAGGCATGGTCATGATGATCGCCGCGTCACCTTGTGCATTGGCTGCTAGTGCAGTTCCGGTCAGTCTTTCAGCTTTGTCTAATTTAGCTAAACGCGGCATTTTATTTAAAGGCAGTACCTTTTTGACTCATTTTGCTAAAATCAAGGCCATTGCTTTCGACAAAACCGGAACTTTGACAGAAGGCAAACCGATAGTAACGGATGTGGTCTATGGCGACCAAGCGGATCAAGCAGCTATTGATGCTGTGATCACAGCTATGGAAAAACAAGCAAATCATCCTTTGGCTGAAGCAATGATCGCTCACTTCGATAGGAAAGAGTTGTCGCAGCAAACATTGAAAGTTACCAATCAAGCGGGAATTGGATTGGTAGCAAAAAAAGCAGAACAACACTATCGATTAGGCAAACTGAGTGAAGACCTGCTGATTGCTGTTCCATTAAAGACAGCAATCAAGCAAATGGAAGCCGAAGGCAAAACGATCGTTTTATTTTCAATCAACAATTCGGTTGAAGCGGTGATTGGATTGATGGATCAACCCAATCCCCAAGCAGCAGCGATCATCGAAAGAATGAAGCAGCAAGGTATCCAAACAGTGATGATAACCGGAGACAGACAAGCGGCAGGAGAGAACATTGGTGCATTGCTGCAAGTCGATCAAACCATTGCCAATGTCATGCCGGCCAACAAAGCACAAATCGTTCAGTCACTACAAAAAGATTATGGCCTAACAGCAATGGTGGGAGATGGAATCAATGATGCCCCTGCGCTAGTCCAAGCAGACATTGGCTTTGCGATGGGGGAAGGATCAGATGCCGCTATTGATGTAGCCGATGCAGTGATCATGAAAAATGATTTGACCCGCGTCGATTATGCTTATCGGATTGCCAAAAAGACAGATAAAGTGATTTGGCAAAATATTTGTTTCTCAATGCTGATCGTCGCCATATTAGTGGTTTTGAATCTTATTGGAAAAATGAATATCGGTTTAGGGGTCATTGCTCATGAAGGGAGTACGCTTTTGGTTTTAATGAATGGCCTGCGTTTGTTAAGAAAATTACCAGAATAAAGAAGCGCCGCTGCAAAGTTCCTCACAAAGAGGCATCTTGCAGCGGCGCTTAACTATCTGATCAGTGACTGAATTGTGTGTCAGTTGGAAGCATAAAGGCATCGATTTTTGCCAAACGTTTTTCGATCCGACGGAGAATGCCTTCAGAAGATTCTAGTAGTTTGATTGCGTGAAAAGCCTTTGATAGTAAAGCTTTTTCTTTGGCGGGTTCATGTTCTAAACGATAGATCGTCGCCAAACGTTCCACATATTCATAATGGGTATAATCAGTTTTATTGATCAAAAAATGAAGCAAATCTTTGGCCTTGGGATAATCTTCTTGTAAGTAGAAGCTAATCGCTTCGCGGTATAATTTGATATCCAACTCTTCGATCTGATCTGGATCTGTATCGGCCCGCAAAGAGCGCCATTCGTTGATCGAAATTTTCCGTACAACTTTACCTGTGGGATCTGTCAAAAAGATCACTGGTACGTCATTAGGGTGTTTAGTTTCTTGATTGATTTTTTGCATGTCGCACCTCCTACGGTAGAATTACTTTTGGTCTGATACTTTACCTTATTTTAAAAGGTACAGCAGCAAAAGTCTACATGAAGGTGTCAGAAAACTTTAATTTTTAGAACATTCTCATTTTAGGCTTTTTTACGTTGAAAATAGCTGAACGCATCGGAAAAGCCGATAAACAAAAGAATGCCGCCAAATATTTGAAAGAACAAGAGCCAAGTTGCAAATGGATTGAAGACCAGAATGATACCGGCAGCAATGATCGCAAAACTGATGATCAATCCAATCAAGTAGGGTGAGCCACTTCGTTTTTGATTAAACGTGGCCATTAAACGTGTACAGCCGCTGATAGTAATCAAGATACCCAGAAAAAATGGCACGATCGATAGCAAGCCTCTAGCAAAAACCAAAATTGCAGCTGCAGCAATCAATAGCAAAATACCAGAGACGAATTGAACGTTGCGATAGCCTTTTTTCTGATCTTTATAATTCGTGTATAAACTGATGATGCCCAAACAAGCGATATAACCGGCAACTAAATAGACGATCGTATTGAAGACGGTACGAGGCGCAATGAGAATAATCAAGCCAAATACGATATAAACGATCGCTCTAGCCAAATCATAACGTTGTATTTTGTCAAAAAATGCATTCATGTGGGTTTCCTCCTTTTTTCTATATTGTAACGAATTATTGATAAAATGGATACTATAAGATATAGCGCACGATTTATTCCTTTTATCCCTCTTGAATCTTTGCTAAAATAAGAAAAAAGCGAAACGGAGAATCTTATGACAGGTTTAACAGTATTGATGGGTCTATTTACGGTCGTGCTTTTTCTTTTTTTGTTTATCCTTCGTCGAGAGATCGTCATCGTCGCTAAAGAACGTCAATTGAGCAAGATTATGCTCATTTGTTTTGCGTTGTTGATCATTCTAGCAATGGTTTGGATCGATGATACCTTAGATAATCGCGTGCGCGGGGTTATATCCGGTTTTATTTTTCTAAGCTTCGCTTTAGATAGCAGGGGATTGGCGATTGATCGTATCATCATTCACCCTATGAATATCAAAGGGGTTTCCTATCAAGAAATTGATCGAATCGTATTGTTTCAGGAAAAAGAAGGAGAACCGATCAAAATGAATTATTTCCGACGGGGAATCCGAGGCCCTTTGCTGAAATTCAAGCAACCCATGGCAGAGATCGTGGTATTTTTGAGTGAGCATTTGAAAGAAGGCACACCGATCGATATCTTAGTCGATCAAGATGAATAAGCAGAAAACAAGACTGTCTTTTAGCGGGCAAACAAAAAACACGGCCAATGATGGACCGTGTTTTTTACTTGTATGGATCAAACACGCAACTATCTATTTATTTAATGACTAAGAATCGTTCATCGTCATTTAGGAATTCTTTTTCATTGGCTTCGCTTTCTTTAGACCCGAAGACCAATTGGGCACGTAATTGCCAATTTTCAGGAATCGACCATTCCTTCGCCACTGCTTCGTCGATGACTGGATTGTAATGCTGTAAGTTGGCCCCAAGCCCAGCTTCTTCCAATGCAACCCAAGTATTTGATTGGGCAATACCATTCGATTGTTCCGCCCAGACAGGGAAGTTATCGGCATATAGTGCAAATTGGTCTTGCAAGTTTTTGACTGTATCGATATGGATGAAGAACAATACGGTCCCAAAACCAGCTTTGAAACCAGCTAATTTTTGTTTGGTTGCTTCAAATGCTTCGGGAGGTGTTAAGGGTTTTAAAGCCGCTTCAGTCAATGACCATAGTTTTTCATGGGCTTCACCGAATAAGATGACAGCACGAGGAGATTGTGCATTAAATGCAGTCGGACTGTTTTTGACTGCTTCTTTGATGATTGCTTCAATTTCAGATTCAGAAAGTGTCACGTTTTTGCCTAGTCCGTAGATCGAACGGCGTTTTTTGATTGTGTCTAAGAATGTTGTCATTTTGTAACCACCTTTTTATAATATGCTTTCAGTATACATGCTTACTTAATGTTAGTAAACAAAAGTGCTTTACCGAAAAAAAGCCCAGCATGACGCTGAGCTTTTGATGGTCCTTCGCTTTATTGGGGCTTTATTGGGCATCGATTGCGATAAATTTGACGGTCACATATTCTTCTGGACCATATTTACCATTTTCGCGACCAAAACCAGAATGCTTTACACCACCGAATGGCGCTGCTGGATTGGAAATGGCAATATCATTGACACCCACCATTCCGTATTGCAGTTTTTGGGCGGTATTGGATATGGTTTGCAGATTGGTTGAGAAGAAATAAGAAGCAAGACCAAACACGGTGTCATTGGCCGCTTCAACAACTGCTTCACGATCCTTAAAAGAAATCAATGGAATCACCGGTCCAAAGGTTTCTTCATAATACATATTCATATCTGGTGTGACGCCATCAATGACAGTAGGTTCAAAGAAATTTCCTTTTTGATAAAAATCTTCCGTCAACTTGTGTCCACCATATAAGATCTTGGCACCTTTATCTGTGGCATCAGCTAGTTGTTCGACCACTTTATCCACGCCGGCTTGGTTGATCAAAGGGCCAACTGTTGGATCATCAGTGCCTAAACCTACAGTAACATCTGGCATTTTTTCAAGCAAACGTTCAGTGAATTCTTCCTTGATCGATTCCTCAACAAAGATTCGATTTGGAGAAGTACACACTTGTCCGTTGTTTCTAAATTTTGCAGCAATCAGTTTCTCGACTGCTAATGTAAGATCCGCGTCGCTAAAGACGATGAATGGTGCGTGTCCGCCTAGCTCAAGTGAGACTTTCTTTAAGGTAGGGGCAGCTTGCTCGTAGAGTTTCATGCCTACTTTAGTTGAGCCGGTAAAGGTGATTTTTTTGACTGTTTCATTTTCCGTCAATTCTTTTCCGATATCAGAAGAAGAACCCAACAGAATATTTACGACACCAGCGGGTAAACCAGCTCGTTGAAAAATATCGCCTAAGGCCAGTGCTGAAAGTGGGGTTTCTTTCGACGGTTTCATTACCAAGGTACATCCGACAGCAATTGCCGGTGCGATTTTTCGCGCTATCATATTGGAAGGGAAGTTCCAAGGGGTGATCGCACCGACGACACCGATTGCTTCTTTGCGAACCAACCAATGGTTTTCTTCAGGCGCTGGAATCACTTCACCGTAAACGCGCTGTGCTTCGGAGGCATTCCAACGGAAATTGTCGATATTCGATTGAATCTCAGCTGCGGCTTCTTTGAGGGGTTTGCCTTGTTCTAAACTCATGATCAGCGCCAAGCGATCAGTTTCCTCTGCCATTAAATCGGCAATGTTATTCATATGATCCGCTCGTTCTTTCGGCGACAGTCTAGACCAACTAGTGAAAGCTTTCGCTGCCGCTGCAATGGCGTCTTTGGTTTCTTGTGTGCTTCCTTGACTGACTTTGACCAGTTCCTCGTTCGTTGCAGGATCGATTACTGCCACCGCTTCTTGACTGCCATCGACCCATTTGCCATCAATCAATAATTTTGTCGGTACTTCTGGTAATTGTCTGTTCACATTGGCACTTCCTTTCAAATTTATACTCTATTTAAACCGTAGCATGGATTTGTTCATCTGACAATTTATATGCAAAGAGGTAGTGACCTCAATTTTTTTTAAAGAAAATTTTCCATTGACTTACCTTTGTTATGTTTTATGGTAAAATAAAAATAAGAATGTTTGTTCGATTTATAATCGGAAAATAAAATCACTCAGCAGTTAAGGATGCGAAAATGACATGAAAGAATTTCTTAAAACAATTGGATTTATTGCGATTTTCGCAATTTTTCTTTTTTTACTCCGACAGTACGTTTTTACGCCTGTGATCGTCAAAGGAGATTCAATGGATCCGACGCTGCATGATGGCGAACGGGTGATAGCATTGAAGCAAACGGAAATCGAGCGATTTGATATTATTACCTTTATTGCCCCTGATGATACCAGCAAAAATTATATCAAACGGGTCATAGGGTTGCCTGGCGATCAGGTTGTCTATCAAAATGATCAATTATATATCAATGGAGTAGCTTATGATGAACCGTACTTAGACGCGTATAAAGCCAACTTGAATGATGGATTTCCCCTGACCGATGATTTTGATATGTCATTATTCGGTGAGACACAAGTGCCAGAAGGAAAGCTTTTGGTCTTGGGGGACAATCGACGCATCTCAAAAGATAGTCGGCAATTGGGGTTGATCGATGCATCAGCTGTCTTAGGTGATGTGGCATTTGTGTTTTGGCCGTTGGCTGATTTCGGCCGTTTAGAAAATTGATCATATAGACAGATATCGTCATTTCGTGGGCGTACACAAAAACACGTAAAAAGAGGACGGTCATTCATGAAAGGAGCCAATTATGAGTTTACGATTTATCATCGGCGATGGTCGCAGTGATCATGAACAAGGGATGCTTACTGTAGCTAAAGAATGGCTGCAAGAAGCACAGCAAGAAGTTTTTTTTGTGGTGCCCAACTATAACAAATTCGAACGAGAAAGAGAAATTTTGCAAGGCTTAAAGGCAGCTCAATCGGGTGATTTTGCTTCGATTCGGGCGCAAGTTTATAGTTTTCATCGCTTGGCTTGGTACTATTTGCAGCAAACTGGCTTGTTGTCACAGGGTGCTCTTTCAGAAAATGGCGCAACAATGATCATGCGCAAGCTGCTATTAGATATGGAAGAAGAGTTGATCTTATATCGAGGAGAAATCAACAAGAGCGGGTTTGTTCAACAATTGTTGGCTTTTTATCAAGAAATGCATACGAGCCAACTCAGTGTGACCGATCTATTGGCAGGTGGGGAGATTCTGGATAATACGGATGCCAACCGCAAGTTCACGGAACTGGCCGCTATTTTTCAGCGATTTGAAGCAGAATTGTTGGCACGCGCGGTTCAAGTAGATCAGCCAATCACCTTGTTGACGCGGTACTTAGCAGGTGATTCGGGTGTGGTTTCAAAGCAAGGGGCAACAACACCGCTGGAAAACTTCAGTCAAGAAAGACCTGATCTATCAAAAACATTGTATGTGATCAGTGGATTTTCCAGTTTTTCCACGCAAGAACAACAATTGATCAATGTTTTGATGAAAAAAGGACACGTGGCGATCGATCTGTTCTTAGACCGTTCCTATACAAATGAATTGCCTTCACCTTTAGATTTGTTTTATGAGGCTGGTCGCAGTTACTACCAGTTTGTCCAATTTGCCAAAGATAATGGTGTCATGCTATATCTTGACCATAAATTGCCGCCGATGGAAAGCGATTCTGCCCAAACAGAAGCTTTTCTTGAAATCGAATCATTTTGGCGGAAAACCCAATCCCAAGGTCATTATCAGCAAAAGGCTGCACTTGATCCACATCTTTCATTATGGAAGGTGGGAAATCCGGAGGAAGAAGTCCGACAAATTGCGACAGAGATCCGTCGATTGATGAGCGAAACGTCCAACCATTCCCCTTTACGTTATCGGGACATCCAGTTACTGGTAGCAGATCCGGATATTTATCATCAATATATCCCAAAGATTTTTAGCGAGTATGAGATTCCTTACTATATTGATGAAGAACAAATGATGGCACAGCACCCTTTGGTTGAATTTTTACATGCGTTTTTTGCTTGCAGACAATATGGATACCGACTACGAGATGTTTTTCGGCTGTTGCGTACCGAGTTGTATCTGCCTCAAATCTTTCAAGAGGAAACCGATTGGCAAGCAGCCAGAGATCAGTTTCGTCAATTGACCGATATCACGGAAAATCAAGCGTTGGCCCATGATTTTCAGGGTGCAGTTTGGACGAAGGAAGCAGATTGGACGCTAGCGGCGTATTCGATTGATGCCCAAGAACAGACTGCTATCTCAGAACTGACGGAAGCCACCAACCAATTGCGAAGAGCATTCCGCGTAGATATCGCCAATACTTTACAGGAACTGTCGCTAGTCAAAACCAACCGAGAAGCTGTGCAAATGGTTTATTTATTTTTGATTCAATCCGGTGTGGAAGCCCAGTTGCGCCATTGGTGTGACCAAGCGATAGAGCAAGGGAAATTAGATCAAGCCCGTAACCATGAACAGGCATGGCAAGCATTGATGGATCTTTTTGATGAATATATTGAAGTATATGGCGAAGATAACTTCGATTTTGATTTGTTTGAAGATATTGTCATGACTGGATTAGAAACAGTCACTTTCGGCAAAATCCCAACCGCTATTGACCAAGTCAACATCAACCGCTATGACCTTGCCCGCCCACGTCAAGCCAAAATCACTTTTGCTGTCGGATTGAACGAAGGGGTCTTGCCTAGAAAAATCGAGAATCATACGTTGTTGACCAATGAAGAGCGTCAACAATTCAATCGACATTTTGCCGGTGAAAAATACTTGCGGGATACGATCATCGAAAGCAGTGTCAAAGAACCGTTTCTGTTTTATGGCATTTTACTGTCGGCAACGGAGCATTTGTACTTATCCTATGCCTGTAATTTTGATACGCAGCAAAACATCAAGCGATCACCTTATCTAGATCGTATTGTACAACGGACGACGACCCGCTTTGTTGATCGTGGTTTCTTGTCCTTGACTAGTCCGCCAACTTACTATGTCGGTACGTATCGTAGTTTGATTTATCAAATCAATAATCTGAGTCAACAAGCCAGAAAAAATAATGCGCATTTGCCACCTATTTGGCAAACCTTAAAGCAACAATTATTGACTACACAGTGGCGTGATTTGGCCCATAAAGTTTTTGAAAGTCAAACCCATCAAAATATTCCTGTGCCTTTGTCACAAGAACAAGCAGCAGCACTCTATGGTCCGTCGATTTACAGTTCGATATCTCAGATGGAAACCTTTTACCAATGTGAATACAAATATTTTGTCAGTTACGGCTTGCGCTTGAAGGAACGTGATATTTATGGTCTGAGTCCAGCAATGACCGGAGAGTTTTTCCATGATGCATTGGATCGTTTTGTCAAAGTATTGATCACTGAAAACATCACATTGACTCAATTGACAGTTGACCAAAAAAACCAGTTTGTGGAAGCTGTTTTAGCAGAAATATTTGGCGAAAGCCGCTATCGCTTATTGACTAGTTCTGCTCGAATGAACTTTATACGGTATCAATTAGGAAAAACTATCCAACGGGTGGCATGGGCCTTGATGCGACAGGGCCAAAAAATGCACTTTTCACCAGAAAAAACAGAAGTGTTATTTGGACAGATAGCCGGTTCTAATGGGATCAACGGCATTGAATTGCCATTAAGCTCTGGTGGAAAACTGCATGTTCGAGGCAAAATCGATCGTGTCGATACGGCCAAAAGTGAAGAAGAACAATGGCTGTCTGTTGTCGATTATAAATCCAGCAGCCGCGATTTTGATTTGTCAGAAGCCTATTATGGATTGGCGATGCAGCTGATCACTTATTTAGATGTCGCTTTGACAGATGCTGTGCAATTGGTGGGTTCACCGAATGTTCATCCGGCAGGTGCTTATTATCTGCATGTCCATGATCCATTATTGGATGGGCAAGAGGCCAGTGAGGATGAACGTCTGAAGCGGTTCAAATATGATGGCCTATTCATCGATGAGCCAAAGGTTTTCCCTTTATTAGATCAAGAAGTGGATACCAGCAAGAATTCATTGATATTTCCGATTCGTAAAGACAAAAATGATCTGTATCAAAAGACAGCCCAAGCCAAAAATAAGTTTTATACAGAAGAAGAACTAGATTTGTTGCGGGGGCATAATCGGAAAAACATGCAACAAAGCGCTGAGAAACTTCTAAGCGGTGATATTGCGCTGAACCCTTCCTATAAAATCAAGGATAAAAAACGCGCCTGTGAATTTTGTCCTTTCCGGAGTATTTGCGAGTTTGATGTTTTATTGAAAGAAAATGATTATCATAGATTAGAAAATCTATCTAAAGAAGAAATTATTCAACGTCTAAGGGAGGAAGAACATGAGTAAAATCCCTTTAAAACCACAAAATGAAACATTTACTGATACCCAGTGGCAAGCGATTTTCGATCAAGGGGATAATCTATTGGTATCTGCTTCCGCAGGTTCTGGGAAAACGACCGTTTTGGTTCGTCGTGTGATCGAAAAATTAAAAGCTGGTACAACGGTCGATGCGCTGCTGATCGTGACATTTACCGAGGCTGCGGCTAGAGAAATGAAGGAACGGATCGAGCATGCTTTGCATGAGGCGATCAATCAAGAAAGTGATGAAGAAAGACGGCAACATTTTGTCCGTCAGTTGCAATTACTGCCTAGTGCCAATATTTCCACGCTGCATGCTTTTTGTTTGACTGTGATTCGTCGTTTTTATTATCTGATCGATTTGGATCCGAGTTTTCGGATGCTGACGGACGAGACGGAAACACTATTGATGAAGGAAGAGATTTGGACACAGCTCCGAGATCAACAATATGAAGCCAATGATGAAGCTTTTTTCCGTTTAACGGAAAATTTTGCTAGTGATCGTTCCGATGAAGGCGTCGGAGATCTGATCATGTCTTTATATGATTTTGCTCGTGCCAATCCAGATCCACTCAATTGGTTGCAGCAATTGAGTGAACAATACATTGTCGATGGGTCATTTGCCAATCAACCGCTGTATCGATCACACATCAAGCCGATGCTGCAAGAAACGCTGCAAACGGCCAACTCCCTAGTGACGGCAGCCAAAGACTTGGCTGATCGATCATCGGAAATGGATAAAGCAGCCATAGTCTTGCAACAGGATCTTGCACTTATTGCTCAGTTGCAAGAAGCGCTTCAAGAAGATCAAGTGGAGGTTTTTTATCACAAGATCCAAAAACCGAATTACGATCGTTATCCGACGTATCGCAAAGCAGAACAAAAAGAAATGTCACAAGAAATCAAACCACTACGGGATGATGCCAAAAAAATGGTGGAGCAATTGAAAGCTTATTTTCCGTATCCACCAGATGAAATGATTGATTTGTTGAAAAAATCAGCACCGATCGTAGACAAGATGGCAGAAATGACGGCTGCGTTCATGGCTGCGTTCCAAGAACGCAAACTGGCAACTGGCCGTTTGGACTTTAACGACTTGGAACATTTTACATTACAGATTTTACAAGGCGATGGAGATGGAAGCGAAGCAGCAGTTTACTACCGTGATCGGTTTCAAGAAGTACTAGTAGATGAGTACCAAGACGTCAATCGTTTACAAGAGGCACTATTGTATTGGGTGCGGCAGGTCGATGCTAACCCAGGTAATCTGTTTATGGTGGGGGATGTCAAACAATCAATCTATTCATTCCGTTTGGCAGATCCAACGCTCTTTATTGAGAAATATATGGCCTTTGAGACCGAAAATGGTGGTCGACGGATCGTGTTAGCAGAAAATTTCCGCTCACGTTCTGATGTCCTAGATTTTACGAATTTGGTTTTTCAACAATTAATGGATGAACGAGTTGGCCAAATTCCCTATGATGATGCCGCTGCTTTGGTGACGGGATTCCCTGATTTCCCTGAAAGTGACGCTTATCAGACAGAAATCCTGCTCTACGAAAAAGAGCACGAGGGGTCAGAGCAAGTAATCGATGACAAAACAGAAGGGGAATTGCACATTACTGCATTGAAGATTCGGGAACTGATCGAGAATCAGTTTATGATTTATGATAAAAAATCAAAAGAGAATCGACCAATCACTTATAATGACATCGTCTTGTTGACCCCTACGCGAAAGAACAATCTCGTGATTTTAGACGTCTTCAAAAAGTTTGGTTTGCCTTTGGCAGTCAATGATGCCCAAAACTATTTCCAAGCGACAGAGATCCAAACAATGGTTTCATTGCTGCAGATCATTGATAACCCCTACCAAGATATTCCACTAGTAGCAGTTTTACGTTCACCGATCGTCGGTATGACTGAAGACCAACTGGCGGAGATCCGCATAGCAGACCGTATTGGGGAGTACTATGATGCACTTCGGGCCTATCATGAAAAACATCAGCAGGAAGATACAAAACTGGCACAGACTGTCCGCTCTTTTTTGGCTTCATTAGATCAATGGCGAGAGGATGCACGCCGCAGATCGATTCCTGATTTATTGTGGCAAATTTATGAAGAGACAGCCTACTTAGATTATGTTGTCGGATTGCCTGCTGGGCAGCAACGATATGCAAACCTTGTGGCATTGGTCCATCGTGCAGAGAAATATGAAAAGAGCAGTTTTCGCGGATTGTATCAATTTATCCGTTTCGTTGAAAAAATGCAGGAAAAGAACAAGGATCTCGCCGAACCATTGGCAACGCCAGTCGAAAATGCCGTACGGGTCATGACTGTCCACGCCAGTAAAGGGTTAGAATTTCCTGTTGTATTTTTGCTGGATACAACAAAATTCTTTAATTACCAAGACTTTCAAAAACGTTACATTTTTGAAGAAGGTTTGGGCGCTGGGATCCAATATATCGATGCTGCTGAAAATATCAAGTACGAAACACTGCCTTTTCAAGCAATCAAACAAGTACGTCTGAAAAAAGCACTATCTGAAGAAATGCGCAAACTGTACGTCGCGCTGACCCGAGCAGAACAAAAGCTCTTTTTGGTGGGTTCGTACAAAAATCAAGAAGACGGTTTCAAAACCTGGCAATCAGGATTGACCCAAAAAGAGCTTGTGCTTGATCCAGCACTAAGGCTGGTTGCCCGTGGAAACTTAATGGATTGGATTGGTCGGTCATTGATACGTCATCCCGATATGGAAGCCGTCTTTCCAGAAGCAGTTGATCGAAAACGAACGATCCACCATCCAGCACATTTCTCGATCACTTGGTGGAATCAAACAGCACTGTCTCAAGAAAGTGTTATTGAAGTGAGGGAAGAAGCAAACGTTGAAGAGGCAGCATCAGTTGCGATCGACGATTTAACAAACCGTTTAGCCTATAGATATGCCTATCCCAAAGCAACTGAGACAACTAGCTATCAATCTGTTTCAGAATTGAAACGGGTATACAATGACCCGGATGACAGTCAAACCACATTATTGGCTTGGCAGAGTGCCTCCGAAAAAACGCAGCAGCAACACCGATTTGTCCAAGATACTTTGGCAAAGCCCAAATTTATGCAAGCCTTTCAACCGACAGCGGCAACGATTGGTACAGCCACCCATACGGTGTTGCAGATGATCCCATTAGGGGAGCAACCAACATTTGCGTCTTTAGCAGTGCTCATTGATCAATTGGTACAAAAACGATTTTTTTCTGAAGAAATTGCAAAACAAATTGACCGAGACAGTATTTTGTGGTTTTATCAAACTGAACTAGGTGAAAAAATCGTGCAGTTTTCAGAAATGGTCAAACGGGAACAACCCTTTTCAATGTTAAAAGAAGCGGATACGATATTCGAAGGATTTGAAGAGCCGGATGCGCAACTCTTGATCCATGGGATTATTGATGGCTATATTGAATTACAAGATGAAATCATTTTGTATGATTTTAAAACAGATGAGATGTTTGGCAGTGAAGAGTACATGATACAAAAAATGAAGGAACGGTATTACGGCCAATTGAAATTGTATAGTCAAGCGCTTGAGAAAGCATTGCACAAACCTGTTCGCCAGACATTCCTTGTATTATTAAGCGCACAGAAGGTTCTTGCCTTTCATTAAGACGAGCCGAGTTCCTTACAATTCGTAAGCAATATGTTATAATAGGTAAAAGAGGTGATGGAGAATGATAAAAGTAGAAACGGATTACGCCCTTTGTCCCAAATTCGAAAAAGCCTTTTCGATTCTGGGGAAAAAGTGGAATGGATTGATCATTGATGTCCTTCTTGAAGATGGCAAACAAAGATTTGTTGACTTAGCCAATAAAATCCCTCAAGTCAGTGATCGTGTTTTAGTTGAACGATTGAAAGAATTAGAGCGGGAAGACATTGTCTGCAAAGAAAGCAATCTATACTGCTTGACACCAAGAGGGGTCGCATTAGAAAATAGTATGATGAGTGTCAAACGATGGGCAGAAAATTGGGTCACTGAGGAAGAATGCAGTTGATTTATGTTTGGTTTTTAGGTAAACTAGCATTAAATGAATAGTTGAAAAAGCATTGATAGAAGCTAGTAATTTAGCTGGATCAGTCAAGGGAGATTTGTCGTAGACTGCAAGCAAATCCTGTATCCGTTAAATGAATTTCACTTCTGGAGCTTACTGATTCGTCAGTCGGCAGTATTCTTGTCGTTAAATGAAGTGAGTGCGCAGCAAGATGCTGCGAATGAGGATGGTAACACGAAGACGTCGTTCCTTTTAGAGGACACGTCTTTTTTTGTTGTCAAAAATTGATGTAGGCAAAATACGATTGATAAGAAAAAACAAAATCATCTAGACTATTCATATTTAGAAGGAGGAGACTTATGTCTTTACAAGAGAAGTTAGAAGCTTTGCAAGAATCAACGCTTCTTAAAATCAATGAAAGTACCACGATCAAAGATCTGAATCAGATCAGAGTTGATGTCTTAGGTAAAAAAGGGCCGATCACAGAAGTATTGCGGGGCATGAAAGATTTATCAGCTGAGGAACGGCCAAAAGTAGGTAGCTATGCCAATGAGATTCGCGATCGTTTGACAGAGGCAGTGGAGACAGCAAAAGTTAAACTTGAAGCCGCTGCTCTTGAAAAAGCACTGGCTGAAGAAGCCATCGATGTGACATTGCCAGGGAAAGCTATGCCTCAAGGTACGCGTCACGTATTGACCCAAATCATGGAAGAAATCGAAGACATTTTTGTTGGAATGGGTTATCAAGTGGTTGAAGGGTATGAAGTTGAAAAAGACCATTATAATTTCGAACGGATGAACTTGCCAAAAGATCATCCCGCGCGAGATATGCAAGATACTTTCTATATTTCAGATGAGATTTTGATTCGGACCCATACATCACCTGTTCAAGCTCGGACCATGGAAACACATGATTTCAGCAAAGGACCATTACGGATGATCTCACCAGGGAAGGTGTTTCGCCGTGACACAGATGATGCAACCCATAGTCATCAGTTCCACCAAATTGAAGGATTGGTCATCGACAAAAATGTCACGATGGGTGATTTGAAAGGTACACTAGAAGTTATGATGCAAAAAATGTTTGGTGAAGACCGCGAGATTCGCTTACGTCCAAGCTATTTCCCATTTACAGAACCTTCTGTGGAAGTTGATGTCAGTTGTTTCAAATGTGGAGGTGCAGGTTGTAATGTCTGCAAACATACTGGTTGGATCGAAATCTTAGGCGCGGGAATGGTGCATCCTAATGTGTTAGAGATGTCGGGGATCGATGCCAACGTGTATTCTGGTTTTGCTTTCGGTTTAGGACCAGATCGCGTAGCTATGTTACGTTATGGTGTCAATGACATCCGTCAATTCTATACAAATGATCTTCGTTTTATCAGTCAGTTCAAGGGGGAATAAAAAATGTTAGTATCTTATAAATGGTTAAATGAATACCTTGACCTGTCAGCTGTCACGCCAAAGGAATTGGCAGACAAAATGTCAGTGACAGGGATCGAAGTTGAAGGAATCAACGTGCCAGAAGAAGGATTAAAGAAAATCGTTGTGGGAGAAGTGGTGGCCTGTGAACCACATCCAGACTCCGATCACTTGTCGATCTGCCAAGTAAATATTGGAGAAGAAATCACACAAATCGTTTGCGGTGCGCCAAATGTCAAGAGCGGCATCAAAGTAATCGTTGCATTACCAGGTGCTCGAATCACCGACAATATCAAAATCAAAAAAGGAAAAATGCGTGGTCAAGTTTCCAATGGCATGATTTGTTCTTTACAAGAATTGGGCTATGCAGATAGCGTGATTCCCAAGGAGTATGCAGAAGGCATTTATTACATGCCCGCTGATGCCACGGTGGGAGAACCTGTATTTCCTTATTTAGACATGGATGATCATTTGATCGAATTGTCTATTACACCAAATCGTGCGGATGCATTGAGTATGCGTGGTGTCGCCTATGAAGTTGGGGCGATCTATCGTCAAACACCAGACTTCCCGATGGTTGAATTACAAGAGGTGGAGACAACAGCAGCCTCAAAAATCAATGTAGCTGTTGCTGATCAATCAGATGCGCCCGCGTATCAAATTCGGATCATTGAAGACGTGACGATCGCGCCAAGTCCTCAATGGCTGCAAAATCGATTGATGAACGAAGGTATTCGCCCAATCAATAACGTTGTGGATGTGACCAATTATATTCTTTTATTATTTGGTCAACCGTTGCACGCCTTTGATTATCAAAAATTAAATAGCCAAGAAATTTTGGTGCGCCGAGGGAATGAAGCTGAAACGCTAGTGACGCTGGATGGTGAATCTCGGACAGTTTCCAGTGATGATATTGTGATCACGAATGGCCAAGTTCCTGTTGCTTTAGCCGGTGTCATGGGAGGGTTGGATTCTGAAATCACTGAAACAACCACAACAGTGGCATTAGAAGCAGCTTTATTTGATCCCTTGGCGATTCGCTTGACTTCAAAGAAATTCAATTTGCGCAGCGAATCTTCAGCCCGCTTTGAAAAAGGGATCAACCGAGCAACCGTTGCGGCTGCTTGTGACGCTGCAGCTGCCATGATTGCTGAATTAGCTGGTGGTCAAGTATTAAAAGGTGCTGTCGAAGGATCTGCAGTGGAAGTGGCGCCAGTGACGGTCTCAATCACGCTAGATCGCATCAATCGTTATTTAGGCACAACGATCGATCAATCAGAAGTCGAAGAAATTTTTGCGGCATTGGGTTTTGACACAATGTTGAAAGGCGATATTTATGATGTTTCAGTACCGCCTCGACGCTGGGACATCAGTATTGAAGCTGACATCATTGAAGAAGTGGCGCGTATTTATGGCTACGATCGATTGCCTTCAACATTGCCTTCCGGCGAAACGGTCGCTGGATCTTTGACGCAAGAACAATTGATGACCCGTAACATTCGTACCATTCTTGAAGGAAGCGGTGTGAGTGAGGCAATCAGCTATGCATTGACAACTGAAGACAAAGCCCAACAATTTACTTTTTCTACTAGTCATGTGACGCGTTTAGATTGGCCCATGACGGAAGAACGGGCAGTCTTGCGTTTAAATTTGATCGCCGGATTGCTGGATGATTTGGCCTATAACTTAGCTCGGAAAAACGCCAATGTTGCTTTATATGAAATAGGTCGGGTCTTTAAACAAGTTGGCGATACAAAAAAAGAATTGCCAACAGAAGTCAATCATGTAAGTATCGCAGTCACTGGCAATATCCATAATAAAGATTGGCAATCACAAGCCCAAAAAGTTGATTTCTATTATGTCAAAGGCATTCTAGAAAACATGTTTGATCAGTTAGGTTTAACGGATCGAATCACTTATGTGCAAACAGATACGTTGAAAGAAATGCACCCAGGACGGACAGCGTTTGTTCAATTAGATGGAAACGTGATTGGCTTTGTGGGACAAGTTCATCCAACAGTAGCAAAGGCTTATGATGTGACTGAAACTTATGCAGCTGAATTAGATTTAGATCAACTGCTGCAAAATAAATCAGCGCAAATGGTTTACCAAGCAGTTTCGAAATATCCTGCGGTCAACCGTGATATTGCCCTATTATTGAGTGAAGAAGCGGCGAACCAGTCTGTTGTGGCTGTGATTCGTGAATCAGCGGGACGTTTCTTACAAGATGTTCGTCTATTTGATGTCTATCAAGGCAAGAATATTGAATCAGGCAAAAAGTCACTGGCTTACAGTTTGACATTTGCTAATCCAGAAGCGACATTGACGGATGAAGAAATCAATCATGCAATGGCAAAAATCACCAAAAACCTTGAAGACAAACTGCACGCAGAAGTTCGATAGTCAAAAAAATGCATAGAAACAAAAAAACACACAACGGCATGTCCGTTGTGTGTTTTTTTTGGTTTCTATTGGGTGATTATTCAATTGCTTCTTTGGTTTTTCGCTGATTAAGAAAAATAGCTGATGCCCATTGCTTTTTTCACTTCGGAGAGTGTTTGCGCTGCGACTTTTTCCGCTTGTTGGCTGCCAAGTTTCAATAAATGCATGACTTCCGCAGGGTCTTTCGCGAAATCTTCGCGACGGGCACGAATCGGTGCAAATTCAGCTTCAAGTACATCGATCAAATAGCGTTTGATTTTGACATCGCCTAAACCGCCTTGACGATATTGATCTTTCAAATCAGCAATTTTCTCTTTTTCTGTACCAAAGACATCAAGATAAGTGAAGACCATATTGCCTTCAACTTGTCCTGGATCATTGACATGAATATGATTTGGATCTGTGTACATACTCATCACTTTCTTTTGCACGACATCCGCAGGATCAGATAAATAAATGCCATTGTTCAAAGATTTGCTCATTTTGCCATTGCCATCGATACCCGCAAGACGGCCCATACCTTTTGGCGGTAAGACAGCCTTAGGTTCTACTAAGACGTCCTGATAGGTTGTATTAAAGCTGTGGACGATTTCTTGTGCTTGTTCCAGCATGGGTTTTTGGTCTTCGCCTACGGGGACTAGATTGGCTTTAAAAGCTGTGATATCAGCTGCTTGAGAAACCGGATAAATAAAGAAGCCCGTTGGTACGCCTTCGCCAAATTTCTTTTGTTCGATTTCGGCTTTGACCGTTGGATTGCGTCGTACGCGAGCCACGCTGACCAAATTGAGATAATACATGGTCAATTCAGAAAGTTGCGGAATTTGAGATTGGATAAACAAAGTCGTTTTTGCAGGGTCGATACCTACTGCTAGATAATCTAAAGCAACCTCTAAAATATTTGCAGAAACTTTTTCTGGTGTTTTGGCATTGTCCGTTAAAGCTTGCATGTCAGCAACCATAACAAAGAGTTGATTATCTGGATCAGCTTGCATTTCGACCCGTTTTTTTAAAGAGCCCACATAATGACCGAGATGTAGTTTTCCGGTCGGGCGATCACCTGTTAAAATTGTATTCACATTTCATCCACCTTTACCATTCTTATATCGTTTATCTTACCTTTTTTTGGCAAAAGAAACAACTCGTTCCCGCTACGCTAAAAAAATTTTTCATAAAAATTTCCATGGACAAAAACCTGACATATCAGTAAAATAACTCTTGTGGTTTCAATAGTAAAGGAAGGATAAATGAAAAGCGCCTTTACAAAACAAAAATGTTTAGGCTATAATATGAATCAAATCTTACCAATTACTCATGTAATTTTAAATTAATTTAGGAGTGTGAAGCAATGGCAATGATCGAATTTAAAAATGTGGAGAAGTATTATGGCAAATTCCATGCATTAAAGAACATCAATCTTGAATTTGAAAAAGGTGAGGTCGTTGTAGTGATTGGTCCATCAGGATCTGGGAAGAGTACAATGCTTCGTACCATTAACGGACTAGAAACGATTTCTGGTGGGCAATTATTGGTCAACGACAAGAACTTATTTGATAAAGATGTGAAGTTGACTGAAGTTAGAAAAAACATCGGTATGGTTTTCCAACATTTCAACCTTTATCCAAATAAAACCGTGTTAGAAAATATAACGTTGGCACCGATCAAAGTATTAAAAAAGAATGAGCAAGAAGCCATCAATCTTGCAGAAAAATTGTTAGATCGGGTAGGTATGCTAGACAAAAAGGATTCTTATCCATCCATGCTTTCTGGCGGACAGCAGCAAAGGGTGGCGATCGCCCGTGGTTTGGCGATGACACCAGAAATGCTGCTTTTTGACGAGCCGACTTCTGCACTCGATCCCGAAATGATCGGTGATGTACTAGATGTGATGAAGAAAATTGCCAGTGAAGGCATGTCGATGATCGTGGTGACCCATGAAATGAGTTTTGCTCGAGAAGTGGCTGACAGAATCGTCTTTATGGCTGAAGGTCAAGTATTAGAGGATCGTCGGGATGTCGATGGTTTCTTTGATGCACCTCGTGATGTTCGGGCGCAGCAATTCCTAAGTAAAGTAACCAACCATTAAGACGAGGAGGAACTAGAATGAGAAAGAAAGTCATTTCTTTGCTCGTGCTTGCCTTAAGTCTAATCACACTTTCTGCATGTGCCGGGCAAAGTGCTGCCGACAAAGATATTTTAAGTAGTAGTAAAGAAACCAATCAAATTGTCTGGGGTGTAAAAAATGATACCCGCTTATTTGGGTTGATGGATATCGCCACAGGAGAAGTACGAGGCTTTGATATCGACATCGCCCGTGCCATCACTGAAAAAATCCTTGGTCGAGATGGCAACGCCATTTTTGTTGAAGTGACATCGAAAACACGCATCCCGTTACTGAAAAATGGCAATATCGATGCAATCATTGCAACGATGACGATCACAGAAGAACGCAAAAAACAAGTTGATTTTTCTGACGTCTATTTTGATGCTGGGCAATCTTTGTTAGTTGCCAAAGACAGTCCCATCCAAGGTGTAGAAGACCTAACTGCCGATTCAACTGTCCTTGTGGTCAAAGGATCGACTTCTGCTGTCAATATTCGCGAAGCTGCACCAGATGCGCAAATATTGGAATTGGAAAATTATGCGGAAGCTTTTACGGCTTTGCAATCGGGTCAAGGAGATGCCATGACGACAGACAATGCGATCTTGTTAGGAATGGCTAGTGAAAATCCGAAATATCATTTGGTGGGTGGTACTTTTACAGAAGAACCGTATGGGATCGCCATCAATAAAGGCCAAGATAATTTCCGGAATGCTGTCAATGAAGCGCTGCAAGAAATGCATGCAGATGGCACCTATGATGATATTTATAATAAGTGGTTTCCTGATGATGCTTCAGGAAAAGTAGAATAGGAGGGAAATGCATGTTAGAACTGTTTCAAACCTATACCCCTCAGTTTATTGACGGTTTCAAATATACAGTTATGGCAAGCTTGATTGCCTTGTTTTTTAGTTTGGTGATTGGTACTTTAATGGCGATTTTTCAATTATCGGACAATCGATTGATCAAAGGATTAGCCAAAGCGTATGTAGAGTTTTTTAGGAATATCCCTTTATTGATTATCGTGATGTTTTTTTATGTCGTTGTACCAATGTATTGGATGACATTTGATGGGTTTCAAGCGGGTACGATTGGATTGACGATCTATACATCCGCGTTTATTGCGGAAACGATTCGCTCAGGGATCCAAACTGTGCCCAAAGGCCAAATGGAGGCGGCATTGTCTTCTGGTTTTACTTATAGTCAGGCAATGCGCTATATCATTTTGCCGCAAGCTTTCAAAATCGTGGTGCCGCCATTGGGCAATCAATTTATCAATTTGGTCAAAAACTCTTCGATTTTAGCAATGGTTGCTGGTCTAGATATTATGTATCAAGGAGACTTGATTGCCAGCGAAACATTCAATACCTTCGATACGTATATCATCGTTGGCTTGTTTTATTTGATCATCACACTACCATTGTCCTATTTGATGGTTTATCTTGAACGCCGTTGGGCGATCCGCTCATAGAAAGGAGTGCTTGATGTATGACATTTTTTGAAGCTTTTTCAATCATTAATATTCGTTTCTTGATTGATGGCTTACGGGTCACAGTTGAAGTATCGATTCTTTCGATTCTTTTCAGCTTTCTTATTGGTGGTATCGCAGGAATTATTCGCTTTAGCCAGATTCCTTTTCTTTCCAAGATCTTAGGCGTCGTGATCGACGTGATCCGTAATTTGCCGTTGCTTTTGATTATTTTCTTTACCTATTTTGCATTGCCGCAAATTGGCATTCGGTTTAATATTTTTTGGTCGGCGGTCGTCGCTTTAACGATCTTTGAATCAGCCATGTTGTCAGAAATTTTTCGTGCTGGTTTGAATTCAGTGCCAAAAGGGCAAATGGAAGCCGGCCTTTCGACAGGGTTGACTTACACGGAAGTTTTGCGCAGTATCGTGGTTCCGCAAGCGTTCAAAGCTATGCTGCCAGCGATTGTCAGCCAGCTGATTTCATTGATCAAGGATACGTCATTGGCAGTGATTATTTCATTGCCTGAATTGACCCACCATGCGCGTATCATCTATGGACAAAACACCAATTATGTTTTGCCGATGTTCTTTGCGATGACAGTCTTGTATTTCTTGGTTTGTTATGCACTTTCATTGCTTTCTCGTTTCTTAGAAAAAAGGCAATATAATTATTGACCATCACTAAATGCAAAAATTCAACTTGATCCTTGTCCTGGATTGAGTTGAATTTTTTTGTTCTGCGTATTTTTGGGGTGAATCAAAAGGAATACTTGAAAAATCTTGCAAAAAAGTCCAGAATGAGAGGTAGGTATTTTATGGTACCTCAGACTTTCTTTTATGCAAAGGATGACATCAATGAAACATACACAACCAATTGGCTTTATTGATTCGGGGGTCGGCGGTTTGACCGTAGTGAAAGAAGCTATCAAACAATTGCCCAATGAATCCATCCTTTATTTAGGAGATACTGCCCGCTGTCCATACGGGCCACGCCCTGCTGAACAAGTGATTGAGTATACTTGGCAAATGACCAGATTTTTACTTGAAAAAGGGATCAAAATGCTTGTGATCGCCTGCAACACCGCAACAGCAGTGGCGCTTGAAGAAATCAAAGCAGCGTTATCGATCCCAGTGATCGGGGTGATTTTACCTGGTAGCCGAGCAGCTGTCAAAGCAACCAATAATCATCGAATAGGGGTGATAGGCACTGCTGGTACGATTCGGAGCCATTCATATGAGCGGGCACTAAAAGCCAAAGCACCGAAAACGACAGTGATCAGTTTGGCCTGCCCAAAATTCGTGCCGATCGTTGAAAGCAATCAATACCATAGTTCAGTTGCCAAAAAAATCGTCGCAGAAACATTGCGTCCATTAAAAAATAAAAAATTAGATACAGTGATATTGGGCTGTACGCATTATCCGCTGCTGAAGCAAATGATCCAAAATGAATTAGGCAGCACCATTCGCTTGATCGATTCTGGCGCAGAAACAGTCGGAGAGGTCAGTACCTTGCTTGATTACTTTGATATAGCCCAACAATCAGATCCAAAATCAACCCCAACACATGCATTCTATACCACGGGTTCGCCTAAAATTTTCGATGAAATTGCGAACGACTGGTTAGATTTAACGAAAATTTCATCGATCCACATCGATCTAGGAGGAAAATAAATGCGCCATGATGGCAGAAGTCAAACGATGATTCGCCCAGTTAAGATTCAAACAAATGTTTATAAGCATCCGGAAGGTTCGGTGGTCATATCATTTGGCGATACCACAGTGATTTGCTCCGCGACAGTGGAAGACCGCGTTCCTCCTTTTTTACGAGATACTGGTAAAGGGTGGGTAACTGCTGAGTACAGCATGTTGCCACGGGCCACTAATACCCGCAATCGCCGCGAAAGCGCCAAAGGCAAGTTAAGTGGGCGGACCATGGAAATACAACGCCTGATTGCCCGCTCTTTAAGAGCAGTTGTTGATTTAGAGAAATTAGGTGAACATAGTATCGTTGTCGATTGTGATGTCGTTCAAGCCGATGGCGGAACCAGAACCGCTAGTATCACAGGGGCTTTCGTTGCTTTACGACTTGCTGTCGACAAATTGCTGCAAGAAAAAAAATTGGCGGCTGATCCCATCAAAGAACATTTAGCCGCTATCAGCGTTGGTATTTTGCCAGATGGTACTTGCGTCACTGATTTGGATTATAAAGAAGATTCATCTGCTGCTGTTGATATGAATTTGGTGATGACAGAATCTGGGCGTTTTGTTGAATTGCAAGGCACAGGAGAAGAAGCGACTTTTGATGGTCAACAGCTGAATGAAATGCTGATATATGGAAAAACAGCAATCGAAGAACTGATTGCGTATCAAAAAGAAGCATTATCCATCTCTGAAAAGCCCCTCTATGATATTCCAGAAAAAACAATCGTCATCGCTACTGGCAATCCGGGGAAAGCCAAAGAATTCAAGGCCGTTTTCGGGTCAGCAGGTTATGAAGTGAAAACCTTGAGCGACTATCCCCAACTGCCAGATGTCGAAGAAACGGGCAGGACATTTGAAGAAAATGCCCGTTTGAAAGCCGAAACGATTGCCAAATTATTGAATCGCCCAGTTTTAGCAGACGATTCCGGTCTGAAAGTGGACGCGTTAGGCGGTCGACCAGGTGTCTATTCAGCGCGTTATGCCGGCGAGCAAAAAAGTGATGCGGCGAATAATGCCAAGCTTTTATATGAATTGACCGATATTGCGGATGCACAACGAACGGCCCAGTTTCATTGTACATTGGTCTTTGCCGCACCCGATAAAGAAAGTTTAGTCGTCTCAGCAGATTGGCCCGGAAAAATCGGACGTATTCCGCGAGGAGAGAATGGCTTTGGGTATGATCCGTTATTTATTCCAGACGGTTTTGAAAAAACAGCCGCTGAAATAAGCCAAGACGAAAAAAATAGCATGAGTCATCGGGGGATGGCGATCCAAGCTTTACAAAAAGAATGGCAATCATGGTTGGAAGGAGAATGAACAAATGAAATATTTGGTTGTAAGCGACAATCATGGGGATCGTCAAATTTTGGTTGATCTCTTGGCACACTTCAAAGATCAAGTCGACCTGTTTCTTCATTGCGGAGATTCAGAGTTGCCGGATTCTGATCCGTTATGGGATACATTCCAAGTTGTAGCTGGAAATTGCGATTATGGTGCACAATATCCAGATCATCGCACCATTGAAACATCTGTCGATCGGATATATATGACCCATGGTCACTTAGCTGATGTTCGTTTTGGTATCACTAAGGTAGGTTTACAAGCACAACAAGCTGCGGCGTCAATCGTTTTATTTGGGCATACCCATCAAATTGCTTGCGAAAAAGTCGGTGGACGACTGTTCTTGAACCCTGGCAGTATTTCACAGCCAAGAGGACCAATCCAAATCAAAAGTTTTGCTATCATTGATAGCACGCCAGAAGCTTGGCAAGTGCAGTATTATGACCGCCAATTTCAAAAGTGTCCAGATTTAAATTTTGTGTTTAGTCGTGAGGAAAACGGAAACAAAAAGTAAAAATTTCATTATAATTTTGCAGGTATCGCCCTTATTTTCTCATTTTCAGTTAAAATAAGAGGGTAGTTGTGAAATGGAGGCAGTTAGATTGATAGGACCAACCGTAGAAAAAATTTTACTCGAAAATCAAGAGAATTTTTTGGTACCAGCAGAAAATGTGGCATCTGTGTTTTATAACCATCCATTAAGTCATGCGTTGCTTGTATTATCTAAAGTAGGATACTCAAAGATTCCCGTATTAGACAGTGAAGATCATTTGGTCGGCTTGATCAGTCTATCAAACATCGTCGAAAAAATGATGGATCTGACCGGGTTTAGCATGGACAACATCGAAGGCCTGACGGTCGCAGATGTAATGGAAGTCAATGTTGCGTGTATCAAATCAGATGGTGATTTAGAAGATATGCTGCATCTTTTGGTTGATCAGGCATTTTTACCGATCGTTGATGAAGATAAAGTCTTTGTTGGTATCATGACCCGTAAGGAAATCTTGAAATCAGTCAACCATCTCGCCCATGAGCTGGAAAGACGTTATATGTTGATCTCAAAAGAAGAAACACCGCATCCAACAGAATCTTTGCATGTAGTATGATGTAGGCACCTAAAGAAAAAACCCCCGCAACAGTTCGTTTAACTGAACTGTTGCGGGGGTTTTTTTAGATACCGACGATCGGTGCATTAGGAATGGTGTAGCCTTTTTCGGTCAGTGCATCGATGGAGGCGGCCAAAAATTCTTCTTTTAATTTCCATTGGGTGCCATTAGATACATACATGGTGGATCGAATCGCAAAGTTGTTGTTGCCAAGATCCACTAAGCCAAAAACAGCAGGGGCTGTCTGAATCTCTGCTTCATGTTGTGCAGCAATCGTTTGGTTGACCTCTTCAATGATACGCCGAATATCATCTAAGCCTTCAGCAGGCAAAATACGGACATCTACGACTACTTGCATATTTGCTCTAGACGTATTGCTGATCGTAGTGATGTTGCGATTGGGAATGTAGTGGACTGTTCCATCCACCGATTTTAGTTGAACTGTTCGGATACCCACATTTGTGACGGTTCCTTCTAACGTTAAATTGGTCAATCTTACATAGTCGCCAACATTGATTTGTTGTTCAGTTATAATAAAAAAACCGGTGATCAAATCGTTCATAAAACCTTGTGCCCCTAAACCAAGTGCGACCCCGACGATCCCGGCACCAGCAAGCAAGGAGCCGACTGGGACACCAATCGTTGAAAGAAGCGCATAGACAAAGAAAAAGCCCAATGAATAATGCACAATATTGCGGATCAAGGTATGGATCGTGTTGATCCGACTTGCATTGAAAGTGGCTTTCTTTTCATAAGACCGATAGACGCGGTCGATGACAATATTGCTGACCTTTAACAAAATGCCAAATAAAATCAAGAGGAAGAAAAGCATCAAGGCTTTTTGGATCAAAATACCGATGATCTCTTCCCAGTTGATCGATTGCCACCACTTTTGAATGGCATTCAATTGGGCAGCAGCGGGTTCTGTGATGCTGGATCCACTTGAGTCCGTGGTGGATGCAGCAAGAATAAATAGTTTCATCATTTACCTCCAAAACTTAGTGAGTTTATTTTAACGAAGATAAACAACAATTGCAAAAATACTTATTTATCATAAGGCTTTCAAACAAAAAAAGTAGACTGCTTGTCATTTCAGCAGTCTACAAATTTGATGTCTGTTTAAGATAAGTGCACCCCTTTGTCAACAAAGATGACTTCACCAATGATGCCGCTTGATAACGGACTGATCAAAAAGGCACAAGTATTGCCGACTTCTTCGATGGTGACACCTACATGATCTGGTGTGCGATCTTCTGATAATTGAATCAGTTTTTGATAGTCTTTGACCCCTGTTACAGCGAGTGTTTTGATGGCACCGGCAGAAATCGCATTAACGCGGATTTTTTGGGGAGACAATTCAGCTGCTAGATAGCGTACACTTGATTCCAATGCAGCTTTGGCGATACCCATCATATTATAATTAGGTACAGCGCGTTCAGCGCCTAAATAAGAAAGGGTCACGATACCAGCGTTTTTGGTCAGGATCGGTTTGGCATATTTCGTCACAGCAATAAGCGAATAGCTGCTGATATCTTGTGCCAAGGCATAGCCATCGCGAGAAATATTCAAAATATCTCCTGACAGATCTTCCTTGTTTGCATATGCCACAGCATGTACCACACCATCGATTTGACCAGCGTATGTTTTGATGGTCTCAAAGGCAGCTGCGATACTCTCATCATTGGCCACGTCACATTCGACAGTGAATTCTCCTTCATCCAACAAACGTTCCAGCGGTTTTTTCATCCGATCATTTTGATACGTATAGATGACTTCGGCACCTTGTTGTTTCAATGCTTGTGCACAGCCCCACGCAATACTGCGTTTATTGGCAACGCCCATAACGACGATTTTTTTTCCAGTTAAAAAACTCATATTTCCACTCCTTAATAATGTCAACAATCAATAAGTATAATAATGAATAGAGCAAGGAACACTCTTGATTCCTAATTATTATGCATAATTGTTTGATTGTCAAACTATTTTTTTCTTGGTAAAAAATAAGTTGCCATTTTAGCGGAACTATGATACTTTGATAATCAAACTATAATATATTTTTAAACAAGGAAGGGAAACCATGAAGAAATTATTGACTGAGACAGAAGTCATGGATTTGATTCCAAATCGCTACCCAATTATTTATATTGATTATGTTGATGAAATCGAGTCTGGCAAAAAAATTGTTGCAACGAAAAATGTTACGATCAACGAAGATTTTTTTCAAGGCCATTTTCCAGGCAATCCAGTAATGCCCGGGGCGTTGATTTTGGAAACTTTGGCACAAGCTGGATCGATCCTTATCTTAAAATCAGAAGAGTTCCAAGGGCGTACCGCTTATATTGGTGGTATCAACAAAGCGAAATTCCGCCAAAAAGTTGTCCCTGGAGATACGATGAAACTTGTTTTTGAGATCAAAAAAATCAAAGGGTCAGTTGGCACAGCAGATGCTGTGGCAACAGTCGAAGGGAAGAAAGTCGCTGAGTGTGAATTTACATTCATCGTAGGTAATCAAAAATAAATAAATGCCAGCATCTATCACTCAAAAGGACGGATGCTGGCATGTTTTATTTGGCTTCTTGGATAATATTGATTTTTTCGATTTTGACTGGGTCGACAGGTGTTGAGTTTTCGCCACTAGCGGATGCAGTCGTTTCCGCCTGAGCGATTTTGTCAACGACATCCATTCCCTCGATCACTTGTCCGAAGACCGTGTATTCAAAGTCTAAACTTGGTGTACCACCATTTTTATAGGCATCGATGATTTTTTGCGGATAATGTTGAACGGCCAATCCATCAGACATATCTTGATCATTTTGCACGATATAAAATTGGCTCCCTTGACTGTTTGGCAAACTTGATTTGGCCATCGCCAATGCACCACGTATGTGATAGAGCTGGTTTGAAATCTCTTCGCCGAAACCTTCACCCCAAATACTTTCACCACCAGTACCGTCGCCTTTAGGATCTCCACCTTGAATCATAAACTCGTCTATGACGCGATGGAACGTTACCCCATCATAGTACCCGTCTTTGGCATGAGTCATAAAATTCTCCACGGCTTTTGGTGCTAATTCTGGAAATAATTTGATTTTGATCGAGCCTTCGCTGGTGACCATTTCAACGACATCTTCATTTTCTTGGATCTCTGTTTCGAGTTGCGGCAATACCAAAGCATTTAGATCAACAGACTCAGAAGTGGACGTGCTTTCTGCTGTATCAGAACTATCGGTCGTACCATTGCTGCAAGCTGCAAGCAACAAGAGACTAGCTGCAGCTGTGAGTGTATATAACCATTTTTTCATCGTTTCAATCCTTCCTTCATCAATAGATTTATGATAACAAAAAAGCCCGTTAGATGAAAGCGCAGATTTCTTTCTCTCTGCTAGATAAAGCCTCAAAGGTGTAGACCACTTTTTGAATCTTTGTTATAATGAAAGAGGATACATTGTATCTAACGGATAGAAAATTATAGGAGGTTTTTTGATGGGAAAATTAGGTATTTCGATTTATCCAGAACGTTCAACATTCGAAAAGGACAAAGCGTATTTAGATTTGGCGCATAAGTATGGATTTAAACGCGTCTTCACAAGTTTATTGCAAATCAATGATGACAAAGAAAAAGTCTTAGCTGATTTTAAGCAAGTGGTGGATTATGCCAATCAATTAGGGATGGAAGTGATGGTCGATATCAATCCAGGTTTATTTGACCAATTGGGTATATCTTACGATGACTTATCTTTCTTCGATGAAATGGGTGCCTATGGTGTCCGTTTAGATATCGGATTTACCGGTGCGGAAGAAGCCAAAATGACCCGTAATCCTTATGGCATCAAAATCGAAATCAATATGAGCTCTGGTACAGGTTATGTTGACAATATCATGAGTTATTCACCTAATACCGACAATCTATTGGGTTCACATAATTTTTATCCACATCGCTACTCTGGATTAGGTTATGACCATTTCGTCTTCTGTTCTGAGAAATTCCGCAAATATAATTTAAATACGATGGCATTTGTCAATTCTCATGATGCTGATTTTGGTCCTTGGCCAACACAAGATGGTCTTTGCTCACTAGAAGATCATCGTGATCTGCCGATTGCGACACAAGTCAAGCATTTGGTGCTTACTGGATTGATCGATGATATTTCAGTAGGAAATGCCTATGCATCTGAAACAGAACTAGCTGCAATGGCAGAAGCCTTCAATGCCGATTATCCAACATTGCGTATTGACGTGACATCAGGTATCACGGAGAATGAACGGGTATGTCTATTTGACAACTTGCATAGCTATCGCGGGGATCGTTCAGAATATATTTTACGTTCAACCATGACACGGGTCTATTATAAAGACAAAGATTTCCCAGCCCATGATACCAAGGATATGGTTCGCGGTGATGTCTTGATCGACAATGAGGGCTATGGTCAGTATAAAGGCGAAACCCAAATTGCTTTGAAAGAAATGAAAAATGATGGACGTGTCAATGTTGTTGGGAAAATAACAGATGAAGAATTATTTTTACTTGATTTCTTAAAACCATGGTCAAGCTTTAAGTTGGCAGAAAATAAATAAAATGAGTGTAAAAGAAGCATGCCCAAAGGATTGGGTATGCTTTTTTATTTAGTTGACAAATGAAAGCTAAAAACGGTATTTTATGAAAGGACCACAAGAGTGTAGGATAAGTGGTTGCGATAATCTTATTATGTAAACAAGTGAATAGGGACGTGAGAAAAGTGAAATGGCGTTGGAAAATATTGATAGGAATCATTCTTTTGGCAGTGATCGGATTAGGCTTTGCAGGAAATTATTTTTACAACTATGCAGTCGTACCGTCAGAAAAAGATTTTTTGGAAGGAGATACTGCGGGAACAGATGAGAGCCAAACCAAAGCAAGTAACCAAGCATGGTTCAAAGATACAGACAATCGGCAAATGCAGATGTTGACCAGTGAGGATGGCTTGCAGTTATCGGCGATCTATTTACCGGCTGAAGATCCTCAAGGCAAAACAGCGATCATTGCCCATGGCTATATGGGTAACGCAGAGACGATGGCAGATTACGCCAAAATCTATCATGACTTAGGATACAACGTATTGGTTCCAGATGCCCGTGGGCACGGCAAGAGCGAAGGCGACTATATCGGCTTCGGTTGGCCAGAACGCAAAGACTATCTGCAATGGATCAATCATATCCTTGACATGAATGGTTCAGATGAAACCATTACTTTATACGGTATCAGCATGGGTGCCGCTACGGTCATGATGACAAGTGGTGAAGAACTACCAAAAAATGTGACATCAATTATTGAAGATTGCGGCTACACATCGGTCAACGCTGAATTGGGTTATCAATTAGATCAATTGTTTGGGCTGCCGGCCTTTCCATTGATGAATGTAACCAGTTTGGTCACCAAAATTCGTGCAGGTTATTGGTTTGGTGAAGCTGATGCGGTCAAGCAATTGGCCAAAAATACCCGCCCAATCTTTTTTATTCATGGAGATGCGGATACTTTTGTTCCCTATGAGATGGTGGATACCTTATACAATGCCACAACGGCACCAAAAGAAAAATGGATCGTGGCAGGTGCAGAACATGCGGAAAGTTATAAGATGGATCCAGAAGCGTATAAAAAACAGATCGCAGATTTTCTTGCAGCATACGACAAGTAATGGACTTTTGCGAATGCCCCTGTAGAAAGAGACGTTATTTGAATGTGCTTGAACGTTCCAAGGCTTAAGAATTCGCATAAACTTAACGAAATCAAAGAGAAAAGATGGACAAAAGCACTTTCGGTCGTTACAATAAAATAGGCTTTCTTATAAGAGAAATAGGAACCACATCATGTGGGATAACTGATAATCAAATAAACAGAAGGTAGCAAAAAAAGAATGGAGGACAAATCATGTCCATGTTTTTAGATCAAGTAACGATCGATGTGAAAGCGGGGAAAGGCGGCGATGGGATGGTCGCATTCCGCAGAGAAAAATATGTACCCGATGGCGGACCAGCCGGCGGCGATGGCGGTCATGGCGGTGACGTCGTATTGGTCGTCGATGAAGGCTTGCGTACGTTGATGGATTTTCGTTTCAATCGTCATTTTAAAGCCCAACCAGGGGAAAACGGCATGAGCAAAGGCATGCATGGCCGTGGCTCAGATGATACTTACATCAAGGTGCCACAAGGAACCACTGTGCGGGATGCGGATACTGGTGCTTTGTTAGGTGATTTGATCGAGCAAGGTCAGACGCTGGTGATCGCCAAAGGAGGACGCGGCGGGCGCGGCAACACACGCTTTGCTTCTCCGAAGAATCCAGCACCAGAATTGGCAGAAAACGGAGAACCAGGTCAAGAAAGAAAAATCGAGCTGGAATTGAAAGTTTTAGCTGATGTCGGCTTGGTAGGTTTTCCTTCAGTAGGAAAATCAACTTTATTATCAGTGATCTCATCAGCTCGCCCCAAAATCGGCGCTTATCATTTTACAACATTGGTGCCAAATTTAGGGATGGTCACAACATCTGACGGTCGCAGCTTCGCAGTTGCTGATTTACCAGGTTTGATCGAAGGTGCTTCTCAAGGGGTCGGACTAGGTACGCAATTTTTACGTCATATCGAAAGAACACGGGTGATTTTACACGTTGTCGATATGAGTGGCATGGAAGGCCGCGATCCGTATGAAGATTATTTGGCGATCAACCATGAGTTGTCTACCCATAATTTGCGTTTGTTAGAAAGACCGCAAATCATTGTAGCCAATAAAATGGATATGCCAGATGCAGAAGAAAACTTAGAAGCCTTCAAAGAAAAACTAGCCCAAGAACAGACAGATGAATTCGCAGAAGGACCAATGATTTTCCCTATTTCAGGGGTGACCAGAAAAGGGATCGATAGTCTGTTGAATGCTACTGCCGATTTGATTGAAGTGACACCGGAGTTCTTGTTGTATGATGAGGAAATAGAAGAAGATATCGTTCAATATGGCTTCAAATCAGACGAACCAGTCTTCCAAATCGATCGTGAACCAGATGCAACCTGGGTGTTGACTGGTGACAAGATTGAGAAGCTCTTCCAGATGACCAATTTTGACCACGATGAAACGGTGATGCGGTTTGCGCGTCAATTACGTGGATTGGGCGTCGATGAGGCTTTACGGGCACGTGGAGCCAAAGATGGCGATATTGTGCGCATCGGTAACTTTGAATTTGAATTTGTCGAGTAGTATAAACTAGCTGCTTTTTGACAAAATAACAGCTTCTTGTAGCGTATAAGACGGTAAATCACTGATTTTCGATAAGAAAACAGTGATTTGCGGTCTTTTTTGTTTATTTTTTAGTCTAAATCATATACTGTTAAATAAAAGAGATCCATAAAAATGAATAGGAGTGATTTTCATGCCAAAACGTGTAATTGTAATGAATTTTGATGCCAATGCTAAAGCCTTTCAAGCCTTTTCTGAGGTCAAGAGATTGCATGCCAGCCGGGGGATCAAAGGAGAGCAGATGGCAGTATTGACCCATACGAATACGGGCGTCCATCAGTTCAAGATCGAAGATTTTCTTGATTTTACTGGAAGTAACAAAACATCAACAGGCGGATTGATCGGTATGCTCGTGGGTATTCTTGGCGGCCCGCTTGGCATCATGTTGGGGTGGTTTGGCGGCAGTATGATCGGTGCCAGTAAAGATGCCAAAGAAATTCAAAATGCGCAACTATTGTTTGAACATGTAGGTCAACAAATCAGTGAAGGAAGTACGGGATTATTGCTGCTTGCTGATGAAGAGGACAATCGCCCATTAAACCAATTGATCATGCACGAACTAGGCGGGGAGATTTCACGTTTCGATTACGAAGAAGTAGAAGCAGAGGTTGAAAAAGCCAGAGAAGTTGAAGAACAAGCACGGGTTCGTGCCCAAGAGGAATGGAAAAATTCTCATAGTCAAGATGAAGCAAAAAATGATGCACATTGATCCATGGAACCTTCGATTGCATAATACTTTCTTTTCCGCTAAAATTGTGGAGAGATGAAAGGAACGAAGCACATGGAATTAGAATTTTTAGGTACAGGCGCGGGTGTACCCGCGAAACATCGAAATGTCACAAGTACTGCATTGCGCTTGTTAGATGAACGCAACGCGGTTTGGCTATTTGATTGCGGCGAAGGCACCCAAATGCAAATTTTGCGGTCAACGATTCGCCCACGGAAAATTGAAAAAATTTTTATTACCCACTTACATGGCGACCATATCTATGGTTTGCCGGGTTTGATCAGCAGTCGTTCTTTTCAAGGCGGCGATACGCCTCTAGAAATCTATGGACCAAAAGGAATCAAAGATTTTGTGCAAACGATCTTGCGCATTTCGCAAACAAAAATCAGTTATCCCTTACGATTGATTGAAATCGAAGAAGAGGGCGTTCTGTTTAAAGACCAGCAGTTTGAGGTATCTTGTTTGCGCCTTGATCATGGCATTGAAAGTTTTGGTTATCGCATTGTTGAGGCCAGCCATAAAGGGGAACTTCAAGTTGACGCCCTTTTGGCATTAGGCTTAAAGCCAGGGCCAATCTTTGGCCGTCTGAAAAAAGGTGAAGTAGTGACTTTAGAAGATGGACGTGTCATCAATGGCGCTGATTATCTCGGTCAAGATAAACAAGGGCGGATCCTAGCTATTTTGGGTGATACCCGCTTATGCGGCAATGCAGTCAAACTGGCTGAAGGCGCCGATGTTCTTGTACATGAAAGTACGTTTAATAAGTCAGAGGCTAAACTTGCAAGAGCCTATTATCACACAACGACCTATCAGGCAGCCCAAGTTGCTTGTGATGCTGGTGTCAAAAAATTATTATTGAACCACATCAGTGCGCGATATGTTGGTAAAGATATCACTGATTTAGCAAATGAAGCAAAAGAAAAATTTCCGAATACCTTGATTGTGAAAGATTTTGATATTGTTGAAATTCCTTTTGCTGGAGAGGAAGTATTGTATGAATCTAGAAAATAAAGTGGTTGTAGTGACAGGCGGATCAGCTGGTCTAGGTGAACAGATTTGTTATGAAGCAGCCAAGCAAGGTGCGATCGTTGTCACTTGTGCCCGTCGGATCAATCTGATCGGCAAGGTGAAAGAACAATGTATGGCATTAAGCGGTAAAGCAGCTTTTGCCTTCCAATTGGATATTGCCAACCCCAAAAGTATCGAACACCTATTAGAACGGATCAAAGATGAAGTTGGATCAGTAGATGTATTGGTCAACAATGCGGGTTATGGTATTTTTCAAGAATTTACAGAGATGGATCCGGCCATTTTTCAACAAATGTTTGAAGTCAATGTTTTGGGGATGATGGTCTTAACACAACAAATCGCCATTCAAATGGCTGAGCAACAAACTGGGCACATCATCAATGTCGCATCGATCGCTGGTAAAATCGCTACACCGAAAACAGCGGTATATTCAGCTACCAAATTTGCGGTTATCGGTTTTTCAAATGCTTTACGTTTGGAGTTGAAACCAGTAGGTGTACATGTGACTACCGTTAATCCAGGACCAATCGAGACCGCCTTTTTTGATCAAGCAGACCCTAGTGGCAATTATTTGGCGAATCTAGGCAGTATTGTGTTGGAACCCAATAAACTTGCGCGTACGATCGTCAAAAATATGGTCTATCCAAAAAGAGAAATCAATCGACCGTATATTTTTGGTGCTGCAGCGAAGCTATACACATTGTTCCCAACTATCGGCGATTTCATGGCGGGTAGTTTATTCAACAAAAAATAGGAGATGAGTGTTATGAAAAATCAATGGCGGGTCATTGTTGGTATTTTATTGATTTTGGTCGTTGTCTTGTTTGCGGTTGCGAATAATATGACTGTACCGATAAATTTTGGCTTTACAACTATTCAATCACCATTGATTTTGGTCATTATTGGCTCAGCGTTGTTAGGGGCATTGATTTTGTTGCTGGTATCAACAACCGCGATGTTTCGTCAGAAAAAAGAGTTAAAAACATTGCGCAATGATCTTGCTAAATATCAAAATAATAACGATCAAGTGTTGAAAGAACAACGAGAAAGCTTGGAACGAGAATTTAACAACAAACAAGCGGAGCTAGCTGCAAGAGAACAACAACTCAGCAATCAAGAAGCACAAATGATTGAAGAGCCGGCATTGCCTAGCGCAATGGATGAAACGGATGAAATGAAATCTTTCGATTCTCAAGGTTGATCTTTAAACAGTTGCGTAAAACCACGACTTTCTATTGTTAAGAAGGAAAACAGAAAAATTTCTGGTGATTCTTGGCAATTTGATCAGACGTGGTTTTTTGCTTGTTTTTACATTTTTGTATATAGTTTGCTATAATTATTGTGTTAGGAGTGATATGGTGAAACAGGCGAATTTTCTGTGGGTACAACCAGATACGAACGAGCTATCCCCAGCGTTCAAGGAACTAATCGAAACAAATAATATTCCCCAACATATCGGTCGATTATTGTGGCAACGAAACATTCGGTCCGCCGAAGCGTTAGCTGCTTTTTTGCGTCCTGATTTGGATGCATTGCACGATCCCTTTTTGTTATATGACATGGATAAGGCAGTAGCTCGGATTCATGAGGCGATCATCAATGAGGAACAGATTCTGATTTATGGTGATTATGATGCGGATGGAATCACGAGTACGACCGTATTAAAAGAAACGCTTGAACTTCTCGGTGCTGAGGTCAAGACATTTTTGCCAAATCGCTTCACAGACGGCTATGGTCCTAATCTTGAGGTGTATAAGGAAAAGATTGCGGAAGGGATCCAATTGATCGTGACGGTAGACAATGGGGTTTCAGGGCATGAAGCGATCGCCTATGCGCAACAACAAGGAATCGATGTCATCGTGACTGATCATCATGAACTACCCGAAGTGCTTCCCGAAGCCTATGCGATCGTTCACCCCAGACATCCGGCGGGGCAATATCCTTTCGGTGATTTGGCAGGCGTTGGTGTGGCTTTCAAAACCGCGTGTGCATTGCTGGAAGAAGTGCCGTTAGAGTTGTTGGATTTAGTAGCGATCGGGACGATTGCCGATATGGTTTCCTTAACAGGTGAAAATCGAATTTTAGTCAGTAATGGGTTGAAGATGATCCAACAGTCAGATCGAATTGGTTTAAATGAATTGTTGTCTGTCAGTGGGGTCAATAAGCAGCAAGTAACAGAATCTGATATCGGTTTTTCTGTCAGTCCCAGATTGAATGCGATTGGTCGTTTAAAAGACCCTAATCCTGCAGTGACACTGATGACTACTTTTGATCAGGAAGAAGCTGCGCAACTAGCAAATGAATTAGATGGGATCAATCAACAACGAAAAGCTTTTGTTGAAGATATCATGAAAGAAGCCCAACAAAAAATCAACCCAGCAAATGACGTTCATTTGGTGGTTGGTGATAACTGGCATGAGGGCGTCTTGGGTATCGTAGCAGGTCGCTTGATGCAAAAAACAGGACGGCCAGTGCTTGTTTTGACAAAAAAAGAACAAGGAATAGCCAAAGGATCCGGCCGTAGTGTGGCTGCGCTGAATTTATTTGAGATGTTGTCCACCATGAAAGACATGTTCGTCAGTTTTGGCGGACATCATGCAGCAGTTGGATTGACTATTCCGATCGATCACTTAGATTTGCTTCAAGAAGCAATGAATGCGTATGTCCGATCTGAAGCAATCGATTTGAGCCAAGGAATCCCTTTGCAGATCGATGATGTCCTATCTTTGGCAGATGTGACGATTCAGTTGATCGATTCTTTGAAGTTGCTGGCGCCGTTTGGCTTAGGCAACCCGTTGCCTAAATTTTTATTCAAAGACTTAAATACCAAAAATGCCCGACAAATCGGTTCAGATAACCAGCACTTAAAATTGGTGATGGAAGATCATGCTGCCCATCAACTGGACGTCATTGGTTTTGGTTTCGGCGCTGAAGCCCATGAATTCGAAAATGACCATCTGGCATTGGTCGGCCAGCTAACGATCAATGAGTGGAACGGCAATAAAAAACCACAATTGATGATGGAAGACTTTGCGGTTGAAGGCGTTCAACTATTTGATTATCGTTCGAAACGCAACCGCCAAGGGGTAGCCTTTGACAACCAGACATTAGGTATCTCTTTCCAAACAAAGCCGTCCGCAGAAGCGCGACGTCTTTGTCCTGACTTAAAAATCTTTCAATCGCTGCCAGACTTGATTGATGCATTTAATGGCGGCGTATACCATGAGATTGCCTTCTTAGATTGTCCCACTGATCCGCAGATCATCAAAGATATTGTCGAAGCACTAGCGGTCAACCGGATCGATTTTGTCTTGCTGTCACCAGAAGACGCGTATTTGGATGGTGTAGGTTCACGGGATCAATACAGCCGTTTATTCAAATTGATCCACCAACAAGTACAATTAGATGTACGCTACAAATTGAAAACGATCGCTGATTTCTTAAAATTACCCGAAAAATTATTAATTTTTATGATTCAGGTGTTTTCTGAGCTAGAATTTGTTACAATACAAGATGGTGTTTTGAAAAAAAATGCGGCACCAGCTACCCATCCTTTGACGGATAGCAGGCTCTATCAGCGGCGGCAGCAGATGATCAAAACAGAAGAGTTCTTATTAATGAGTGATTTATCAACCTTGAAGCAGTGGTTGATATCTTAGGAGGAAAAAACATGGATTTAAAAAATTATATTGCAAGTATTCCGGATTACCCCCAAGAAGGGATTATTTTCCGCGATATTTCACCTTTGATGGCCGATGGCGAAGCCTATCGTTATGCAACGCAGCAAATCGTTGAATATGCGCAAGAAAAATCAATCGATATGGTCGTTGGACCAGAAGCTCGTGGTTTTATTGTTGGCTGTCCAGTTGCCTATCAATTGGGTGTTGGTTTTGCGCCGGTACGTAAAAAAGGCAAATTGCCTCGTGAAACCATTGAAGCTGAATATGAAAAAGAATACGGAGTCGATGTATTGACCTTGCATGCAGATGCTATCAAACCAGGGCAACGGGTTTTGATCTGTGATGATTTATTGGCAACCGGGGGAACGATCAAAGCGACAATCGAATTGGTTGAGAAATTAGGCGGTATCGTAGTTGGCTGTGCTTTCTTGATTGAATTGATGGATTTGCACGGTCGAGATAAGATTCAAGGTGTAGAAATCAAAACACTTATGGAATATTAAAAAAAGTCGGACATTTGTCCGACTTTTTTTATTCATAGAATCAATTCAACCTTGCGGCTAATAGGAATATTACGGTTCGTATCGATAGATGTCATGGTCATAATAATGTCTGTTTCGTTTGCGTTCTGCTTGACGAAACTTCTTTTCATCCCACAACATGAACCACAGCATCGTTAGAGGACAAAAAATCAAAACTGCAGTAAGCACGCCAAAATAACCAATAATAATACCTACCAATAATACAAATAAAACAAAACCAAATCGACGAATAGCTTTCATCTTGTTCACTCCTTAAATACGAACTTATGTTTGTGTATCTATTATACGAATGTTTGTTCGCTTTGTAAAGAGGAAAGAAAAAAATCTTCGAAGAATCGAAGATTTCATTGATATGACTTGTTTTGATCATAAGAAGTGACGGTATAACCCAACAACTTGCCCTAAAATCGATACATCGTTTAAGATGATCGGTTCCATATAATCATTTTCGGGTTGTAAGCGAATATAGTTCTTTTCTTTAAAGAATCGTTTGCAAGTAGCTTCATCTTCATCCGTCATAGCAATGACGATATCACCGTTTTGGGCACTCTGCTGTTTACGGACGATGACTTGGTCACCATCAAGAATGCCAGCATTGATCATGCTCTCGCCACGAATCGTTAACATAAATAAGCTGCCAGAACTATTGGCTAAATCAGGTGGTATCGGAAAGAAGTCTGAGGCTTCTTCTACCGCCAAAATCGGTTCTCCTGCAGTGACGATACCTAGCATTGGAATCGAAGATGGTTGTACATCGATCTTTTCAAGACCGGAAGCCGTCAATTCGATTGCTCTTGGTTTTGTGGGATCTCTTAAAATCAAGCCCTTTTTTTCAAGTCGGGACAAATGACCATGGACAGTTGAAGTTGAAGATAACTGAACGGCTTCGCCAATTTCGCGAACAGTCGGCGGATAGCCTTTTTCAGTGACACGTGTATGAATAAACTTAAGAATTTCGATTTGTCGATTTTCTGTTCGTTTTGCCAAAACTGACACCTTCTTTCATTTAATAACTAAAGTGTACCATAGGATAGAGAAGAATTCAAACAAATGTTCGCTTTTTATGCTATTGTTTTTAGGTCGTATTTTGTAGTAAAATCAAGGGTAAAGGAGTGATGAAGATGTTATCACCAGAAAAATTAGCGCGTATCAATGCACTAGCAAAAAAGAAAAAAAGCGACGGCTTGACAGATGCTGAAGCAAGAGAACAAAAAGTGCTGAGAGAAGAATATTTGACGGCTTTTCGCGGCGGCATGCGTCATCACATCGAAGGCATGAAAATCGTTGATCCTGAAGGAACCGATGTCACACCAGAGAAATTAAAAGAGATTCAAAAACGAAAAGGTCTGCACAATAGAGAATAGCGGAATCCTTTTCAATCTATTGTAATCGGCAAAGAAATCGCGTATAATGAAAATCAGTAATAAAGGTAAAAAAAACCTAAATTAGGGGGAACTATCATTGTTTGATAAAATCGATCAATTAGGCGTCAACACATTACGTACATTAAGTATTGAAGCTGTCCAAAAAGCAAATTCAGGTCATCCTGGGTTACCAATGGGGGCTGCGCCAATGGCTTACGCATTGTGGACCAAGCATTTAAAAGTCAATCCAACGACATCAAGAAACTGGGTCGACCGCGACCGTTTTGTCTTGTCAGCAGGACACGGATCGGCATTGTTGTACAGCTTACTGCATGTGTCAGGATACGATGTCACTATCGATGACTTAAAAAACTTCCGTCAATGGGACAGCCGTACACCAGGACATCCTGAAGTCGGACATACTGATGGTGTGGAAGCAACCACTGGTCCGTTAGGCCAAGGGATCGCGATGGCAGTTGGGATGGCAATGGCAGAAACCCATTTAGCTGCCACATACAACCGGGATGCTTACAATGTGATCGACCATTATACGTATGCACTTTGCGGTGATGGTGATTTGATGGAAGGTGTGTCTCAAGAAGCGGCTTCGATGGCAGGCCATATGAAACTAGATAAATTGATTGTTTTATATGATTCTAATGATATTTCTTTAGACGGTCCAACATCAAAAGCGTTTACGGAAAATGTAGGTGCTCGTTTTGAAGCTTACGGCTGGCAACATATTTTAGTTAAAGATGGCAATGATTTAGACGCGATTTCTGCCGCAATCGATGCCGCAAAAGCTGAAACAGACAAGCCAACATTGATCGAGGTCAAAACAGTTATTGGTTATGGTGCGCCAAACCAAGGGACTTCTTCTGTCCATGGTGCGCCGATCGGTGCTGAAGGTATCACAGCAGCAAAGGCGATCTATGGCTGGGAATTTCCTGACTTCACCGTTCCTGAGGAAGTAGCAGCACGCTTTAAAGAAACGATGATCGATGAAGGCCAAAAAGCAGAAGCAGCTTGGAATGAAACGTTCAAAGCATACCAAGAAGCTTATCCTGAGTTAGCTGAGCAATTCACAAAAGCTTTTGCCGGTGAATTACCAAATGATTGGGATGCTGAATTGCCAACTTATGAAGTAGGCAGTTCACAAGCCAGCCGTGTATCAAGTAAAGAAATGATCCAAGCATTATCAAAAGCGATCCCAAGTCTATGGGGCGGTTCAGCCGATTTATCCGGCTCAAACAACACGATGGTCGCAGCAGAAAAAGATTTCGAGCCTGGTCAATATGAAGGCCGTAATATCTGGTTCGGTGTCCGTGAGTTTGCCATGGCTGCAGCGATGAACGGTATCCAATTGCACGGCGGAACCCGTGTTTATGGTGGAACATTCTTTGTCTTTGTCGATTACCTACGGCCAGCGGTTCGTTTATCTGCTATCCAACATGCACCAGTCATCTATGTCTTGACTCATGATTCAGTAGCAGTAGGTGAAGATGGTCCAACCCATGAACCAATCGAACAATTAGCTAGTGTACGTTGTATTCCGAATGTCCAAGTGATCCGTCCAGCTGATGGAAATGAAACCCGCGCAGCTTGGAAGTTGGCATTGACGACAACAGACAAACCAACTGTCTTGGTCTTGAGCCGCCAAAACCTGCCAGTCATTGAAGGAACAACAGAACAGGCAGATAGTCAAGTCGCAAAAGGCGGTTACGTGATCTCAAAACAACAAGGAGAACAACCGGAAGGGATTTTGATCGCAACTGGATCTGAAGTCAACTTAGCTGTACAATCACAAGCAAAATTGGCAGAAGAAGGCATCGATGTCGCTGTGGTATCTTTACCAAGTTTTGATTTGTTCGAAGCGCAAACAGCAGAATACAAAGAAAGCGTCTTGCCAAGATCAGTCAAAAAACGTGTCGCGATCGAAGCAGCTTCACCATTCGGCTGGGATCGTTATCTAGGCTGTAAAGGAAAAGTGATCGCCATTGATCATTTTGGGGCATCTGCACCAGGGGATAAAGTCTTGGCAGAATTTGGTTTTACTGTTGAGAATGTGGTAGACACGTTTAAATCAATCAATTAAGCGAATCGTCATTTATTCACAAGGTTGGAAACACACTTAAGCGAAATGTACGCTTAAGTGTGTTTTTTAGCAGGCTTGAACTTAAAAAGTTTATTTAAAGTTTTTGGCCAAATAGGTTGTGAAAAATAATGAATATCAATGATTGAAAACAGTATATAGCAATGTTTACAGAAAGTGCTTACTTTTTATTCGCAATCTAACTTTTTTTTAGGTAGAATAGATATAAGAATTGGAGGGATTTTCAATGACAAAAATCTATCAATCAGTCAATGAGCTGGTGGGACATACACCTATCGTCAAGTTGAATCATATCGTGGCGGAAGGTTCGGCAGATGTCTATGTAAAATTGGAGTTTTTCAATCCAGGAGGAAGCGTGAAAGATCGGATTGCTTTGGCGATGATCGAAAAAGCTGAAAAAGATGGCTCACTAAAACCTGGTGATACGATCATTGAACCGACTTCAGGAAATACGGGTATTGGCTTAGCAATGATCGGTACAGCCAAAGGGTATCGTGTCGTATTGGTGATGCCGGAAACCATGAGTGTTGAACGACGTAAAATCGTCCAAGCATATGGTGCAGAATTGGTGTTGACGCCTGGATCAGAAGGAATCACGGGTTCAATCAACAAAGCCAAAGAAATTGCGGCACAAGATGGTTACTTTATGCCGTTGCAATTTGACAATCCAGCAAACCCGGAAATCCATGAAAAAACGACCGGTAAAGAAATTGAGGATGCCTTCGAGTCAAAAGGCTTGGATGCTTTTGTTGCAGGGATTGGTACTGGTGGAACGATCACTGGAGCTGGAAAAGAATTGAAACGTGTGTATCCTGACTTGAAAATATATGGCGTCGAACCTGCAGAATCAGCGATATTGTCAGGCGGCCAGCCTGGCCCTCATAAGATTCAAGGGATTGGTACTGGTTTTGTGCCAAAAGTATTAGACACCGAAATCTATGACAAAGCTATCGCTGTCTCAAGTGAAGATGCGATGGAAACAGCGCGTGCCGTTGGGCGTCAAGAAGGTATCCTGGTAGGTATTTCATCAGGTGCTGCGATTCATGCAGCATTGGAAGTAGCTAAAGACTTGGGACCGGGCAAAAAAGTCTTAGCGATCGTACCAGATAATGGCGAACGCTATCTATCTACAGCGTTGTATCAGTTTGAGGATTAAGCATCAGTCAAAAGCAGGCAAATAATTGCCTGCTTTTCTTATCCTTAAGAAATAACACATCAACTGTTTAAAGTGATCGAAATGAAGCAAAAACAAAGGAAAGCTGTTTGAATTTTTGTTATTTACATAGTATGATAGGAAAGATAAGAGAAATGGAGGAACTCCTGTGAGTACGATTTATGATGAAGCAATTAAAAAGCTCAAACACGAAAATATTCGTATTACACCGCAGCGAGTAGCTATTTTAGAGTTTCTAGCCAGCCATGATGCCCATCCGACCGCTGAGGAGATTTATCGCGCGATCGAAGTACATTTTCCTGGTATTAGCGTAGCGACGGTTTATAATAATTTAAGGTTATTTACAGAAATCGGTTTTGTCAAAGAGATGAGTTATGGTGATTCTTCCAGTCGTTTTGATTTCACGACAGAGCAGCATTATCATGCCATTTGTCAAAATTGTGGCAAAATCGCCGATTTTTATTACCCGGGATTAGAGGATGTCGAAATGGCAGCTTCAAAATTGACCGGTTACCAAATCAATAACCACCGATTAGAAGTATATGGACTTTGTCCGGATTGTAAAGGAGAGAATCAATGATGAAAATAATTTCAACAGATCAAGCACCACAAGCAATCGGCCCTTATGTACAAGGGAAAATCGCAAATGGCTTTTTATTTGCTTCTGGTCAAGTACCTTTGGATCCTGTAACAGGCGAAGTTGTAGGAACGACGATCGAGGTACAGACACAGCAAGTGTTAAAAAATATCCGTGCCATTTTAGAAGCAGCTGATTTGACGCCGGATTCAATTGTCAAAACCACCTGTTTCCTAAAAAATATGAATGATTTTGTGCCATTTAATAATACCTATGCGACATTGTTTGATCAAACATTACCAGCGCGATCAGCAGTAGAAGTTGCACGCTTGCCAAAGGATGTATTGGTTGAAATCGAAATCATCGCTGCAGTTGAAGCGTAAATAAAGTAGGCACATGGGACGATCGCTTTGGCGCTGTCCCTTTTTTGATGAATCAATGCATGGTTTGTCGTGAGAAGTGCCTAAAAATAGAAAAGAGGATGTTCATTGATTTCGTTAGCGGATTATTTAGCAAAAGGACAAACAACGATTTCTAATATGCTGTTGGATCACTATCGTCAGCTGGGTTTATCGAATGATGAATTTCTACTGTGGCTGCAATTGTTCCGCTGCCACGAGCAAGGCAATGATTTTCCTGACTTGCGTGAGATCGCGGAAATCATGGGCAGTGACCAAAAGGAAATCTATCAATGGCTCAACCAATTGTTGAAAAAAAATATGATCAAGCTTGATGCCAAAAAAGATTCAGATGGTAAAATGACCGATTATTATGATTTTTCCGGGATTTATGGCCGTCTGGAAGTATTGTTGAAACAACAGGCCAACAAACAAGAAGAACAAACCAATGAAGAAAAAATGCGCAATCTATATCAATTATTTGAAGGAGAATTCGGCCGGCCGCTGTCTGCTATTGAGTATCAACGGATCAGTCAGTGGCTGGAAGAAGATCATTATAAACCGGAGTTGGTCCAACTCGCGTTAAGAGAAGCTGTGCTGAATCAAGCATATAGTTTAAACTATATTGACCGGATCTTGTTATCATGGGAACGCAAGAATATCACATCAAAAGCGCAAGTGGAAGAAGAACAAAAACGACGCAAAAAACAATTTCTCCAAAAAGAATCCTTAGAACAAGAAGAAGGGCCAGCGCCGAAGATCCCGATGCACAATTGGTTGGAAGGCGAGTAAAAAGAGGGGTGGTCAGAGAAAGAGATGATCAGTAAAGATAAAACACTGCAAGCTGTCGAAACGATGTTCGAGATGTTCCCCGATGCCCATGGAGAATTGGTATCAAGAAATGCTTTTGAAATGTTGATTGCAGTGATTCTAAGTGCGCAAGCTACTGATGTTTCGGTCAATAAAGTCACACCAGCTTTGTTTGCTGCTTATCCGACACCCCAAGCGCTAAGCGCAGCACCGGTCGAAGAAATCATGGAAAAAATCAAATCAATTGGCCTATATCGCAATAAAGCAAAAAATATCAAAGCTTGCGCAAGTGAGCTCTTGCTGCGCTTTGATGGACAGGTGCCTCAGACTAGAGAAGCACTTGTTTCTTTACCTGGTGTTGGCCGTAAAACAGCAAATGTTGTCATGGGGGATGCTTTTGGGATACCTGCAATCGCCGTTGATACGCATGTCGAGCGGGTTTCTAAAAGATTGCGCATTTGTCGATTAGATGCCAATGTGATTGAAGTGGAACAGACACTGATGAAGAAGATTCCTGAAAACTTATGGGTCAAAACCCACCATTCGATGATTTTCTTTGGTCGTTACCATTGCACGGCGCGGGCACCCAAATGTGAGATTTGTCCATTATTGCCCATGTGTCAAGATGGCAAAATAAGAATGAAAGCAAAAACCAGCAAATCGTGATCGATTTGCTGGTTTTTCTTACTCTGTTGAGCTATCACTGGGCACTGTAGATGTTGGTGATGTCCCAGTACCGTTGTCGTCAGTAGAATCAGGTGTTTCTTCACTGCTGCTCGGTGTTGTTTCAGGTGTCGTATCGACAGATTCCTCTGTACTGCTGCTTGAAGAAGGTATCGATTCTTCAGATGAACTAGATTCTGTTGATTCAGTGCTCTCAGAAGACGGTTCCGAAGATTCTGAAGAAGAACTGCTGCTGTAGCTACTTGTCGAAGAGTAACTAGGTTGTGTATACGTGCCTGCCAAGTATAACTCGTTACCGATTCTAGTGAGACCATCAGGCATTGTCCAGTCAGTGTTCTCAACTGAAGATGAAACAAAGCGCATGAGTTCACGGTAGACATCAGAAGCAACGTGGGTACTGCTGTCTGTGATTGGTGTCATTTTATCATTGTAGCCTGTCCATACAGCCAATGAATACGATGGTGTATAACCAGCAAACGTAATGTCAGGATATGCCCCATTCGATGTATCTAGTTGGGCCAGCTGATCATCCGTATAGTTCGAAGTTCCAGTTTTACCGGCTTGGTATAAGCCATCGATTTGTGCATTGGTTCCGGTTCCTTGAGAGATCACATCTTTTAGAATATCCGTCACCATGTAGGCAGTGGTATCGTCCATGGCTTTTTCGCCAGAAACTTCAAAGGAGGCTGCATCTTCTGTCCCGTCTTGATAGACGATTTTATTGACGTATTGTGGTTCATAATACGTTCCGCCGTTCGCAAAAGCGGCATACGCAGCAGACAATTTCAAACTCGAAATACCATATTTTGTTCCATCGATTTTATCGGTATTGCTGGAAATGGCATTCGATTGAGTGATTGCATTGTATTCGATGCCCAATCCTTTTAGAAATTCACTGATGTTGTCAGCGCCGACTTCTTCAAATAGTTTAGCGGCGGGGACGTTTCGAGATTGTGTCAATGCAGTACGCAAGGAAATATTGCCCATATACTGACGATCCCAGTTGTAAATTGGAATATCTGTACCAACATAATTGTATGGGGCATCAAGGATCGTACGGCCGGTAGAGTTTTCTAAATATTGGAAAGCCGGACCATAATCCGTAATTGGTTTGACTGTAGAACCGAAATCTCGGGTGACATTGACTGCCAAGTTATTTCCTAAGACTGCGTCGTTGTTGCGGGCACCGATTTGGGCAGTGACTTTCCCAGTTTTGACATCGATCAATGTGGCAGCAACTTGCATTTTTTCATCTGGAAAGTCGATGTAATCATCAGAATTGACGATATCATAGAGACGCTTTTGTGCGTCGACATCGATATTGGTATAAATATCTAAACCATCAGTATAGACATCTTTCCCCGTTTTTTCTTTGACTTCGGCAATCACTTCATTGAAATAATTGTCAAAGTACTTCCATTGTTGATTGTCATCGCTGATGTCCTGCAACCCTTCTTGAATATCTTCGGCAACAGCACGATCATATTCGTCTTGGGTGATTTTCTCATTGTCCAGCATTGCCCTTAAGACGACATCTCGCCGTTTTTTGGCGTTTTCCTTATTGGCATAAGGGTCAAAAGCAGAAGGGGCGTTTGGTAATCCAGCAATCAATGCAGTTTGGGCCAAATCGAGTTCATCTAATGATTTCCCATAAAACTTAGTCGCAGCAGTCTGCATACCATATAAACCATTTGACATATAGACTTTATTGATATAATAGGTCAAAATTTCTTGTTTCGATTTCGTCTGTTCCAATCGCACAGCCATCCATGCTTCTTGGGCTTTCCGACGCAAGGTTTGATCTTCGGCATTCGTAGAAAAGAAAGACAGTTTGATCAATTGCTGGGTCAAAGTACTTCCCCCTTGCATGCCGCCGGTGGTTGCATTGGATAGCGCGGACCCGACGATTCGAATTGGATCGACACCAATGTGTTGATAGAACCGGCGATCTTCTACAGAAACAATGGCATCTTCTAATTGTTGTGGAATTTCGCTAGCGGTGATTTTTTCTCGCGTCTCACTGCCAAATTCGGTGATCAAATCGCCGTTGGCCGCGTAAAACCGAGAAGAAACGGTGGAATCTAGTTTTGCGATATCTAGTTCTGGCGCATCTTTGGCATACCACCAAAACAAGCCCATACTGGATAAAATAGCCACGCAACCAAGGAAAAATAAACCCATAAAAACTTTAAGTAATACACTGCCGACACCAGATTTTCGTTTGGTTTTTGTTTTGGGGGATTTATTGGTGCTAGACCCTTTTTTTGAATCATGTCGAGAGGTTCTCGAACGGGATTCATTTGCCATATCAATCATTCTCCTTTATTGTTAAAAATGAATCAACTGCTTCAAGATAGGGGATCCGTGGTGCAATTTTGGGGTTGATCTCGATCCCAGTGCTTTCGATATAGGCTAGCGGCAATGATTTTTTGCCGGCGCTATCTTGCAAATACCATTTTTCGATCAACGAGCGACTATCTAAAAAAAAGCAGCGTTGTAAACTGGAAAACCACAGCAAGACAAAACAGAGTCCATTTTGATCAAGGCAGTTTTCCATATGCTTGATTTGGTGCAGATGGAAATTTTTAAAGGGAAATGACGTTTTGTTTTGTGTCTCTTTCGCTTCAAAATCAATATAATATCCACGATACACCCCATTGTAATCCGTCGTGGACGCTTCACGAAAGTACGCTTCTTTGATGACTGCAGCACTTCGTCTGGGATAATCTACCTTGACGATCTGGATTGGCGTCGGTTTCTTATGAATGACGGCAATCTGTCGATTCAAGTAATAGAGATTGCTTTCGTTGATCGCTTCTTCAAAACGCATGCCTCGATTGGCAAAGGTTTTAGGACGCAATTCTTTTTCTTGCATTATTTGTTTTTTCCCGCCATCATAAATACCAGACTGACCATTAGGGTAACGAATGACCATGTTATTCACACTCCTAGGCAACATTATACCAAAAATAAAGTTGGAAAGAAAAGAGATGACTGTATAAACAATGAAAACCTTATACTTTACTGGCTATCGAAGTTATGAACTTGGTGTTTTTCAAGCCAATGATCCTAAAGTCAAAGTCATTAAGAAAGTCATAAAAGAGGCACTCATACGTTACATTGAAGAAGGATTGGCATGGATTTTGATCAGCGGCAATCTAGGATCTGAGCTTTGGTGCGGAGAGTTGATGGCTGGACTGAAGGCTGAATATCCTGAAATCAAATTTGGCATCATCTTTCCCTTTGAAGGTTTTGGCGAAAATTGGAATGAAGCCAATCAAGAAACACTGCGCACAGCAAAAGCTTTTGCCGATTATGTGGATGCAACTAGTCACAAACCTTACCAAGATCCCAGTCAATTGCGCAATCATACCGCATTTTTGCTGCAGCATACCGATGGTGCGCTACTGTTATATGATGAAGAGTTCCCAGGAAAAACCAGTTACTTTTTGAAGGATGCACAAGCATTTAGCGCGCAACATCCGTATGTGATCGATCAAATTACGATGGATGATTTACAAAACGCAACATTTGATGGTAATTTACTTTGATTTTCTGGTTTTTTTTGATAGAATGGTTAAGAAAGTGAAAACCATTTGGAATAAACAATTGAGGTGTAAATAATGGCAAATTTAATTTATAGTCCGAAAGATATTCTGCAACAAGAATTTAAAACCAAAATGCGCGGTTATGATCCAGTTGAAGTGGATGAATTTTTAGATAATATCATTAAAGATTACGAAAACTACAACAAAGAGATTTTGGCATTGCAAGAAGAAAATGATCGTTTAAACGCAAAAATCGAGCAATTATCTAAGAATCAAGCAATTGCCTCTCGTGTGCAACAAGAAGCACCTAAGAGTCAAACTGTTACAAACTTTGATATTTTGAAACGATTGTCAAATCTTGAAAAAGAAGTCTTTGGCAAAAAATTAGATCGTGAACCAGAACCAGCAACACGCGCAACGTCATCATACAACAGCAATTATACCAATGCTGATCTTGAAGATGACAATGAAAAGACCCGTCAATTTTAGAAGAAAATGATGGTTGTGGTTTTCGGGTAATTGCGGCATAACTCGATTATGCTGAGGAAAGTCCATGCTCGCACAAGCTGAGATGCTTGTAGTGTTCGTGCCTAGCGAAACCATAAGCTAGGGTACTTGAGAAAGTAACGGCAGGAAAAATGGCTAAGGTGCAAGCTACGCCAAAGTATCCTTGAAAGTGCCACAGTGACGAAGCAAGCCGGGAAACCGTCTTGGTGGAACGCGGTAAACCCCTCGAGCGAGCAACCCAAACAAAGGTAGGGGCGCTTTTTGCACGGAAATGAACGGAAGCAAGAAGGCAAGGAATTGCAGATAGATAATTACCCAATATTTTCTTCTCCCTGAGGAAGATATGGACAAAACATGGCTTATAGAAAACCACAACATATCAGGGAATCCTTCCAGCAACGGAAGGTTTTTTTATATCAAGAAGGAGCTATTTATGACTGAAAAAACATTTAATTGTATTGCAACGGCTGCCAGCGGTTTAGAAGCATTGGTCGGCAAAGAATTACGAGATCTAGGCATCCCTTGCGAGGTAGAAAACGGGCGCGCACGATTTAAAGGAACTTTGGAAACAATTGCGACTGCAAACCTCTGGCTGCGCACAGCAGACCGTATCAAAATCGTCGTGGGTGAGTTTGATGTGTTGACCTTTGATCAACTATTTGAATCTGTCAAAGCGCTGCCATGGGAGGATTTTTTGCCTTTAGATGCAGAATTTCCAGTTGCTGGTAAATCGATCAAATCAAAGTTATTTAGTGTGCCTGATTGTCAAGCGATCACCAAAAAAGCAATCGTCAATCGTTTGCGTGATGTGTATCATCGACCGGCAAGTGTACCGTTAACAGAAACAGGCGCTTTCTTTCAACTTGAAGTTGCCTTATTGAAAGATCATGCGATGATCACACTGGATACAACAGGACCAAGTTTGTTCAAACGAGGCTATCGTTTGGAAAAAGGCGGTGCGCCGTTAAAAGAAAACATGGCAGCTGCATTGGTGATGCTGACCAATTGGCATAAAGATAAACCTTTTGTCGATCCAGTTTGCGGATCGGGTACTTTGTGTATTGAAGCTGCTTTGATCGGACACAATATTGCACCAGGCTTTAATCGTGAATTTGTCTGTGAAACATGGGACTGGTTCCCAGCCTCTGTTTTTGAAGATGTCCGCAAGAAAGCAGATGAAGCCGCAGATTATGATGTGGTACTAGATATTACTGGGTCGGATATCAATGGTCGAATGATCGATATTGCGCAACGCAATGCCGAAGAAATCGGTCTTGGGGATTCGATCGTCTTCAAACAACAAGCTGTCAAAGACTTCAAAACGGAGAAGGAATATGGTGTGATCGTGGCCAATCCGCCTTATGGCGAACGATTGGGCGAGGAAGAATCTGTTCAACGTTTATACAAAGAAATGGGACAGGCATTCCGACCATTAAAGACTTGGAGCAAGTATATTTTGACCAGTGATTTGACTTTTGAAAGCCATTATGGTGAAAAAGCAACCAAAAAGCGCAAACTATATAACGGAGCGATCCGGACTGATCTATTCCAATATTGGGGTCAACGTCCGCCGCGTAAGAAGGAGCCAGTCGAATGAAAGAACAAGCATTTCTAAAAGAATTAAAAGAAATCGATCTATTGCGTCAAGCTATGGGTATTTTAGAATGGGATAATCAAACAGGAATGCCAGAAGCTGCAAGTGAATACCGCAGTGAAGTGGATAGCTACCTATATGGCTTGTACTTTGAGAAAAAAATCGGCGCGCCGATCAAAGAAGCCATTGCATACTTTGGTACACATCCTGATGAATTATCAGAAGTTGGACAAGCGGCATATCAATTAGTGAAAGAAGAATACGAGCTGCAAAAGGATGTCCCGCAAGAATTGGCGATCGCTGCTTCTGCTGCAACATCTAGAGCCCATACCGCTTGGCTCAAAGCACGGAAAGAAAAAGACTTTGGTCTATTCAAAGAGGCGTTGTCAGAAAACATTCGTTTGACCAAGGAAATGATTCCGTATATGAAAAAGAATGAACTGACAGACTACGATGTCTTATTGAATCAATATGAACCCAATATGACTGTTGAGATCCTTGACAATGTCTTCTCACAAGTGAGAGATGGCATCATGGATATTCGGCGCCAACTTGCTGAAAAAGGGACGGCACCAGCAACAACAATCCTTTCTCGCAAAATGACAGAAAAACAACAACGGACCTTTATTTCAAAAGTCATTACAGACTTGGGTTATGATTTTTCTCGTGGACGTTTGGATAACACAGTGCATCCGTTTGCCACCGGCATCAACCATAATGATGTTCGCTTGACGACACGCTGGAATGAACATGATTTTTCTATGGGCATATTCGGCGTCATTCATGAAGCAGGCCATGGCATGTATGAACAAAATATTGCAGAAAAATATCAAGGAACCCCGGTACATGAAGGGGCTTCAATGGGGATCCATGAATCACAATCTTTATTCAACGAAATTATTATCGGCAGCAATCGTGCATTTTGGCAAAAACAATTTCCGTTCTTCCAAGCATGCGCTGAAGGCACGTTCGACGATGTCACTTTTGATGAATTTTATGATTCGTTGAAATATTCTGAAGCAAGTTTGGTACGGATCGAGGCCGACAGCTTGACCTACGTGTTGCATATCATCATACGTTATGAAATCGAAAAAATGATTTTTAATGATCAAGTGGCTATCGATGATCTGCCACAGATTTGGAACGATAAATATGAAGAATATTTAGGCATTCGTCCTGAAAATGATCTAGAAGGCATTTTACAAGACGTGCATTGGTCAGGAGCTAGCTTCGGTTATTTCCCATCATATGCATTAGGCTATATGTATGCAGCCCAATTATTGAATGCCATGCAAAAAGAGGTGGCGATCGATGAAGTCTTAGCATCTGATGATTATTCACCGATCCGTCTTTGGTTGACTGAACACATCCACCAATTTGGTGCGTCAAAGAAACCCAATGAATTGATTCTTGATGCCACTGGCGAATTATTGAATCCACAATATCTATTAGATTATTTACGTAAGATTTACTTTGCTGTGTATAAAATCAATGAATAGCTGATTGCAACAGACAAAAAAGGGGCCTGATCTGTGATGGAAGTAGTGGTGTCAAAGCCAACATCACTTTCTTACAGAAGGGTTCTTTTTTATGGTGAAAAAAATAGTAAGGAGTCAATTATGACAGATATACCCCCAAAAAATAATGTGGACCTTGCACCGGTGATCAATTATGCCAAAAAAATCCTTTCAAAAGATTTGACCGGTCATGGGTTTGATCATGCCAAGCGCGTCGCGGCTTTAAGCCAAGCCATTGTTGATGAAGATCATTTGATCGTCGATGATTTTGTCGTACAAGCCGCAGCTTATCTGCATGATACAGTGGATGATAAAGTCGTCTCAGATTTGGAACAAGCCCAGATCGAGGTCACAAATTGCTTACAAACAGCTGGTGCGAGTCAGTCACAGATCACATCGATTTTCATGATTATTCATCATTTATCTTTCTCAAAAGAACTCTTGCAAGGTGCAAAAATGACATCCTTGGAAGGAATCGTTGTTCGGGATGCGGACCGTTTAGATGCATTAGGCGCAATCGGCATCATGCGGACCAGCTACTTTGGCGGAAGTCATCAACATCCGCTTCATCTGCCGGATCTCCCACCCAAAAATTTTACTGACCACGCGGATTATCGGAAGGGGACAACAGTGATCAATCATTTTTATGAAAAGTTGTTTTTGCTTCCAGAAAAAATGCAGACGACGTATGGCAAACGCGAAGCCTTGAGACGAAAGACTTTCATGGAAGAATTTCTCAAAGAATTCTATGCTGAATGGGACTGTTAAGTTTATTTAGGGATTTTTAATCTATAACTCGATTATTTCCTTTTTTGCCGATCCTTCCCTATAATAGATATAAAGGAGGGATGGAAATGTATTATCAACAAGCACTGCAACCCAATGAATTATTACCTGCTCTTTCTGATTCTGGAGAATGTTTATTTGTCATTCGAGCAGAATTGCCTTTGCGAAATTATGAAGTTGCGGTCTATCGCTATGATAATCAGTACTTCTTGCTCCAAGATGAAGCGCTCTTTGCGCAAATTGATCAAATTGCCAATGAAAAACTTGGTGATGAAGAAGAAATTTTGCCTTACATTGAAGATGCGTTAGAAGATAATCACTATATTTTAGTGGAGAAAGCTTTTATCCGCTTAGATTTATCCACATTACAAAAAATGAAGGATTTGGAATACATTGATATATTGTTTTATGAATTTATCGATTCATGGGGTGATGAAGAATGAAGCGTACAGAATATATAACGTTGAATGACCCAAAATTTGCTGCATTGTTTCAGTCATTAGGTGAGGACATATCCAATCTGGAATTGATCGATGAAGAAAACAACATAGATGTTGTTGTATTGGCAAATAGTGATTGGCAATATCTTTTGGCACAGGTCGATGAAGAAGTAAAAGCGTCTTTTATGGAGCAAGAGGAGACATCATTTGATGGGGATTCTGAGGATGTTTAATCATCATTAAACTGTTTTACTAAAAACAACTAACCAAAGCCCAGATCGTGTAGCAATGAGCTGACAGTACCTGTGGCTGGTTAGTTGTTGTTTTGTGCATCGTGAGTGAAGAATAATTCACTGATTAGTTATTTGCTTTTCAAACGAACGGTTCTGACTTTTAGATATCCTTGATATAGATGAACGATAACCAAAATCACACCAATCACCAATGGAATCAAAAGCAAGTACGGTGAATAATGATACATGTCTTGCACATGTGCGAGGGATGTTTTGGACACTTCGTTCCAAGCAAGTTGGATGACTTGAAGACTGAATCCAGTCATAAAACCTGCAATAATAAACAAACCAAACCCGAGATAAGGAATTTGGGCAGAACGTTGGAATAAAGCAAATGCAATATATAAAACCAGCAATAAACTGGGCACGCCGAATGAGAAGTAAGGATTTAACATAAGCTATTCGACCTCCTTTTCTTTATCATACGCCAAAATAGTTGTTTTGTGAAATCGCGTGTCTAATTTTTTTACAAAGGAGTTTGTTATGTCAGCTTACATTGGCCCCATCAAAATCGCTCTATTGCTCTTTCCGTTTCTAGCGTTGGGCATATCAACGATATTTTTTGTCAGACAATACCGGAAATATGGCCGTTTTATATGGTCAAGAGCCATTATTTTGTATTCTTTCGTATTTTATTTATTATGTGCCTACTTTCTCGTCATTTTGCCGCTACCATCTGTTGAGGAAGTTGCAAAGATGACTGGTCCTAGGATGGAGCTGCAGTTGGGTGCTTCTTGGATCCATTTTTTGCAGCAGACCGTTTTGGATATCCATGACCCTAGTACCTATTTGCCAGCTCTCAAACAAAGTGTGGTCTTAGAACCTTTATTCAATTTATTGCTGACAGTACCCTTTGGCATTTATCTGCGCTATTATTTCAAGTATTCCTTTAAGAAAACCCTCTTGCTGACGTTTTGTTTAACGTTATTTTTTGAGGTCACACAGTTAACAGGACTATATTTCATCTATCCGCGTTCTTATCGTCTTTTTGATGTCAACGATTTGTTCGTCAATACTTTAGGCGGTGTCCTAGGATGGACGATTGCGCCGATTTTCACCTTCTTATTGCCGACAAGAGACGAAATAGATGCCGAATCCTATGCACGGGATACCCGCGTGACCGTAACACGCCGTTTCTTTGCTTGGCTGATAGATTGGTTAATCTTGGACGTCATGAGCACAGTGTTAGTACTGGTTTTGACCTTGGTCACGCAAAGGCAAATACGCGATTTCACAAGTGATTATTGGTATTTTGCGTTAGAAGTGTTGTTCTATTTCATGTTGATTCCTTATCTGACAAAAGGACAAACGATCGGCAAAAAAATGGTTCGAATCAAGTTAATGCAAGAAGGACGTCAAAGAATCAGTTTGTCTGCTTTGTTTGTGCGTTACGGCTTGTTTTATTTGATTTATGCAAGTATCAGTCGGATCAATGTCTTCTTTGCACCGTATATCCAATCAGATTCTGCTTTGTTGATTCTTGTCAGTGTATTGATGGTTTTGATTTTTGGATTGATCCAATTCGGTTTTTATCTCAATCTGATTTGGGCAGCAGTCAAAAAAGAACCACGGTTCTTTTATGAAAAAAGAAGCAAAACTTACACGATAAGTACCGTCAAACCAAAAGAAGGTTAGGAAAACCCTTGGAATTATGCTATAATTCTAAAGATGTTAAAAGAAAGAAGGTGTTTGAATGTCTTTTGAGTCATTTAAATTTCAACCATTTATTTACGAAACACTTGCGGAAAAACAATTCGCGACACCGACAGAAGTGCAAGCAAAATTAATCCCGGTTATTCAAAAAGGCCGCAGCGTTGTCGGGCAATCACAGACAGGGAGCGGCAAGACCCATACCTTTTTACTTCCTTTGATGGATCGAATCGATGCCAATAAAGATGAAGTTCAAGTAGTGATCACGGCACCAAGTCGTGAATTAGCAGTTCAAATCTATCAAGCAGCCAAACAAATCGGCGGCTTCCATGATCCTGAAATCAGAGTCTCGAACTTTGTAGGGGGAACTGATAAAAAACGTCAATTGGCACGTTTAGAACATCAACAACCACATGTGGTGATTGGTACCCCTGGACGGATTCTTGATATGATCAATGAACAAGCTTTAGCTGTGCATACGGCACAAGCCTTTGTCGTTGATGAAGCAGATATGACTTTGGATATGGGCTTTTTGACGGAAGTCGATCAAATCGCCAGTCGTTTGCCAGCAAAATTGCAAATGCTGGTTTTCTCGGCAACGATTCCTGAGAAATTACGGCCATTTTTGAAGAAATATATGCAAAATCCATTGATTGAAGAAATCAAAGCCAAAGCGGTCATTTCTGATTCAATCGAAAATTGGTTGATCTCTACTAAAGGAAAAAACAAAAACAAATTGATCCATCAAATTTTGACCACGGGACATCCTTATTTGGCGATTGTTTTTGCGAATACCAAAAGTCGCGTCGATGATATTGCGGATTATTTGAAGGGCCAAGGTTTAAAAGTGGCCAAGATTCACGGTGATATCAGTCCTCGAGAGCGCAAACGCATCATGCGTCAAGTACATGACTTGGAATTTCAATATGTAGTGGCGACTGATTTGGCTGCTCGCGGCATCGATATCGAAGGGGTTTCTCATGTCATCAATGCAGAGATTCCTGCCGATTTAGATTTCTTTATTCATCGCGTAGGTAGAACAGGTCGTAATCATTTGGCAGGTACAGCGATCACATTATATGATCCGGCTGATGAACAAGCGATCCAAGCAATCGAAGATTTGGGTGTGACTTTCCAACCGAAAGAAATCAAAAACGATGAAATCGTTGATACTTACGATCGCAATCGCAGAACCAAACGAGAAAAATCTCGTGATGAATTGGATCCAACGTTGATTGGTTTGGTGAAAAAGAAGAAGAAAAACATCAAACCAGCTTATAAGAAAAAAATCCAATGGGCTGTGGACAAGAAGAACAAAGAAAAACGCAAGATCGAACGACGCCAGACCACTCGGACAGCTCGGAAGAATAAAAAAAATTCAAATAGTTGATCAGATAGAATCAGCCCTTGGAAAAATATTTTTTCCAAGGGCTATTTGAGTGTTTTTGTCATTTTCACACAAGGAAGACCATCTTCAAGGTATGGCGTAGAACAGATGTGATAGCCGCAAGCTAAGTAAAAAGCGCTGGCACTGATTTCAGCCGATAATATTGCTTCCTCCGCACCTTCTCGCAAGCCCCTTTCTTCTAGAAGGAACAATAAATGCTGCCCATAACCTTGGTGACGATAGTCAGAAGCGACACACAGTCGATCCGGTTGCAAAATCTTTGGTCTTTCAAACTGATAGCGCACGGTGGCGATCGGCTGGTCGTTTACCATCCATAAGTAGTAAGGGCAAGTCTGGTCCAAGTGATCGAATTCTAATGCGGCAGGGATCTTTTGTTCTTCCACAAATACGGCTTGCCGCAAAGCGTAGACCTGTGATTTCAACCATAGACTACGTCCAAAATAAAGCATATATTTTTTCCCTCCAGATTCATGGTATACTCTTGTTGTAGTTATTGTAGCAGATGAGAGGGGATATGACGTGGATTTTTTTGAAGCATTGCATTGGAACAACTGGAAGAATTTGCCTCTGGAGGTCAAAAATCAGCTGATCCAACAAATCTTGATGTACTTTGTCAGTCCATTGAAGGAAATTACGGATTTACATTATGTAGAATACGCCTATGCTGGAATCAAATGCGACACATTTTGCATGACGATCGAGGATGAAGTCTTTGTTTTCGTACCGGGGAATTCTGACGCTATCTTAGGGTGGGATCTTGGTGTTCAAGGGCTGACTTTATCCAGCTGGGGTCAATCTTGGCAAGCCTCAAATGAGCGCGTGACACATTTGGCACAAATCTATGGTTTCCAAAACGAACAAGATTGGACTGATTATGTCAATGAATCGACGAGTCCCTTGCGCAAAGTTGCGATTACACCAATGCTGGTCCAATGTCATGCATTGCCTGTAGGCGGGACCTTCGTTGGTGTTCTCGACAATGTTACTGCAGAATTTCATGGCAATGTAGAAGCTTATAATCTATTTGCAGATGATTTAAAAACAACATTTAAGATGCCTACATCATTCGAAGAAAGTTTGGCCTATGAATTGCCGCAAACAAGGTTAGAAGAAGATCGTTATTTTGCTGAACTTCATCCTTTGACAGGCAATTATATGCTGTTCGTTCATCAAAAAATGTCGCAAAAGTCGCTGCAAGACAAACTTGCCAAAGAAGGATTCTGCTTGCTATCAGAAGACCAGTGGGAATATGTGTGTGGGGCGGGCACCAGACGACTTTTTCGCTGGGGGAATGAGAAAACCTGTGTTGATGGTATGACGCTACCTGTCTCTGAGTTGTTAGAGCCCAATATGTTTGGGTGCACATATGGTTTAGCCAGTGGGTGGGAATTGACGGATGGTTTATCATTGAAAATGGACCAATGGACTGTTTGCGGCCATTCTTTATTGGATGCTCTGCCATATGCCAGTTATTATCGCGCACGACAAATCTTGCAGCCAGAGAAAATACTTTCGCCACGAGATTACCGCTATCGTAAAGCGATTTTGATTGAAAAAGACCGTATCTAAGGATTGACTTTTCCCATATCTTTCCTTATACTTTGAATGACGAAGGATATCGTTGGTTTGGTGTTGCATCACAGAAAGTTTTTCGCTGCTGAGAGAAAAACATGTACCCAGCTGAATGGCTCCCTTTGGTGATCGATTTTCAACAGCAATGTTGACGCGTACTCAGTGTTAGCGAGTCTAAGAGGTAATGATTTGCATCATTGCAAGCAAGGTGGTACCGCGTATTCACGTCCTTGTTTTTGCAATGGTGTTTTTTTGTCTTTTTTCACAACCGCGTGACGATCGAAAGGACTTCATGATACGCACACCACGACCTGAACGAACTTAGCAGAAAGTAGGAGAATATAATGAAACAATTATCCAGTGCAGAAGTACGAAAACTGTTTTTAGATTTTTTTCAATCTAAAGGCCATTCAATCGAACCAAGTGCGTCATTGGTACCAGTCAATGACCCAACCTTATTATGGATCAATTCCGGTGTTGCTACGCTGAAAAAATACTTTGATGGCACAGTTGTACCAGAAAATCCGCGAATCACCAATGCTCAGAAATCGATTCGTACCAATGACATCGAAAATGTCGGCAAAACAGCCCGTCACCATACGATGTTTGAAATGTTAGGCAACTTTTCGATCGGCGATTATTTCAAAAAAGAAGCAATCCACTGGGCATGGGAATTTTTGACTGGACCAGAGTGGATGGCCTTTGATCCGGAAAAACTATATGTGACTGTTTACCCGAAAGACACCGAAGCAAAACGTATCTGGGCGGAAGAAATTGGATTGACCCCAGATCACATTGTTGAGATCGAGGATAATTTCTGGGATATCGGTGCAGGGCCTTGTGGACCGGATTCAGAGATTTTTTATGACCGTGGAGAAGCGTTCAACGATGTAGCTGAAAATGATCCAGAAAATTACCCTGGCGGCGAAAATGAACGCTATTTAGAAATCTGGAACTTGGTCTTTTCAGAATTCAATCATCAACCAGACGGCTCTTATGAACCACTGCCCCATAAAAATATCGATACAGGGATGGGGCTTGAACGGATGGTGTCAATCGTTCAAAATGCACCAACAAATTTCGAAACTGACTTATTTATGCCAATCATTGAAGCTGTTGCACAATTAAGTGGTCGTGTTGCCTATGGGGATAGCAAAACAACTGATATTTCTTTCAAAGTGATCGCGGATCACATTCGTGCACTTTCTTTTGCCATTGGCGATGGTGCATTGCCTTCAAATGAAGGCCGCGGCTATGTGTTGCGTCGTTTGCTGCGTCGTGCGGTCATGCATGGGAAAAAACTAGGGATCGATGCTGCCTTCTTATACAAATTGGTACCGATCGTTGGTCATATCATGGAAAGTTATTACCCAGAAGTATTGGCACAACAAGGCTTTATTGAAAAGGTTGTTCGTAGTGAAGAGGAACGTTTCCATGAAACGATCAACGAAGGATTAGCGATTTTGAATGATGTGATCGCAACTGTCAAAGCGAGCGGTCAAGATACTTTGCAAGGGGCAGATATCTTCAAATTGTATGATACTTATGGCTTCCCAGTAGAGTTGACGGAAGAAGTTGCTGAAGATGAAGGGTTGAAAGTTGACCATCAAGGATTCGAAGCTGAAATGGAAGCACAACGGACACGGGCCCGTGCAGCTCGTCAAACGGAGTTATCTATGGGTGTGCAATCAGCCTTGCTTACTGATATCAAAGTCGACAGTCGTTTTGTCGGTTATGACATGCAAGAAGTCAAAAGCACGTTGCTGATTTTGATCCAAGGAGAAGCATTGCAAGAAGCTGCTAGTGAAGGCGAAGCGAAATTGATCTTTGCTGAAACACCTTTCTATGCAGAAATGGGTGGACAAGTAGCAGATACCGGAACGATCGTTGATGAAGCAGGCCAAATCGTTGCCGAAGTGACAGACGTCAAGAAAGCGCCAAATGGTCAATTCTTGCACACAGTAACGATCCTAGCACCAATCACAGTCGACCATATGTATTTCTTGCAAGTGGACCAACACCGTCGCAACAAAATCATCAAAAACCATACGGCGACCCATTTGCTGCATAAAGCGTTGAAAGAAGTGTTGGGCAGCCATGCCAATCAAGCTGGATCATTGGTAGCACCAGGTCATTTACGCTTTGACTTCAGTCATTTTGGCCAAGTAACTGCGGAAGAATTGAGTGAAATGGAACAAATCGTCAACCAAAAAATTTGGGAAGCATTGCCAGTTGTGACGATCGAAACAGACATCGATACCGCCAAAGGGATGGGTGCGATGGCGTTGTTTGGCGAGAAATATGGCCATGAAGTCCGTGTGGTCAATGTTGCTGATTGGTCTATTGAGTTATGTGGGGGGACTCATGTGACGAATACTGAGGATATCGGTATTTTCAAAATCGTTTCTGAGTCTGGTATCGGCGCAGGCGTCCGACGAATCGAAGCGGTAACTAGTGAAGAAGCATATCGCTTATTGCAAGAAGAAGAAGCACAACTTAAAGCTGTTGCATCAATCGTGAAATCAGCGCAAATCAAAGAAGTCGTTGCAAAGACTGAACAATTGCAACTGCAGTTGCGAGAGTTGCAAAAAGAAAATGAAGCGTTGGCCAGCAAATTGGCGAATCAACAAGCCGAAGATGTTTTCAAAAAAATCGAAGATGTCAATGGTATCCGTTTGATCACAGCAAAAGTCAATGTCAAAGATATGAACCAATTGCGTCAGTTAGCGGATCAATGGAAACAAAAAGACTATTCAGATGTCCTAGTCTTAGCGACAGCCAATGATGGCAAAGTCAATTTATTGGCAGCTATCAATGATGCTGCGAATGCCAAAGGACTTAAAGCTGGCGACTTGATCAAAACGATTGCACCAATCGTTGGCGGTGGCGGTGGTGGCCGTCCAGATATGGCACAAGCAGGCGGGAAGAATCCTGAAGGTATTGCCGCTGCGTTGACAAAGGCCAAAGATTGGTTGTCTGAAAAATAAATTTGCTGTTATGTTAGATGCACTTTCAGCAGTTTTTTAGAAGATAGCAGAATGATTTATTTCATTCTGTTATCTTTTTAAATGTCATTTGACTTTTTGCGGAATGGTTCAGTTTTTAAAAAGCTTTTTTCAAAATGGCGATACGAATAGTTGTTTAAATGTTTTCATTCGGGGTAAAATAAGAAAGATGATGTCCAAGCGGGAGGGAAGGCCTTATGGGTGATTTTTTTAAAAAACGTTACCAAAAAAATGGTCAATATGACCGTACGGCAATAGGATTGACCGCAGGTTGGCTAGGTTTAGGCTCCAATCTGATATTGTTTATTGGTAAGTTCTTGATTGGCTTGTCTGCAGGATCCGTATCGATCATGGCTGATGCCATCAACAGTCTGACCGATTCGGCTTCTTCATTGCTGACATTGATCGGCTTTCGGATTGCCGGTAAGCCGGCAGATAGTGAACATCCTTATGGACATGCGCGTTTTGAAGCAATCAGTGGTTTTGTGGTATCTTTGTTGATAACCTTTGTTGGCGGACAGTTCTTGCTTTCCTCTATCAATAAAATCATGACACCAGAAAATATCCGACTTTCACCAGCATTGTTTATTGTTTTGAGTTTATCTATAGGGATCAAAATATGGCAAGGTATGATGTATCGTTCGCTTTCGAAAAAAATCGATTCTGCTACCTTAAAAGCCAGCGGTCAAGATAGTATCAATGATGTCGTTACGACAGCGGCGGTCTTGCTGTCAGCTTTTGTCGAGTGGTTGACAGCATTGAGAATCGATGGCTATGTTGGTTTGCTGATTGCCCTTTATATCCTATATAATGGGATTCAGATGATCCGCACCTTTATCAATGAGTTGTTGGGGAGTCGTCCGACAGAAGCAGAGCTGGCAGAAATGGAAGAACGGTTAGCGAGCTATCAAACGATACTAGGTTTTCATGATTTGCTCGTGCATAATTATGGACCAGCCAATCGATTTGCCAGTGTACATATCGAAGTGGATGATACCTGGACGTTGAATCAAGCCCATCAAGTGATTGATCAGATCGAACATGATTTTTTTAAGCAGCTGCAAGTAGAATTGGTCTGTCATTTGGATCCGGTGCCGATCCATGATCCCCAATATCGTCAATTAAGAAAAGCAACCAAATTATTCGTACGGATGATTGATCCGCAATTGAGAATGCACGATTTTCGCATATCGGGGCAGAACATTTACCTTGATTTGGTCATACCTAGTGGAGCTGGTTATCAAGATGAGGAAATACGACAAATGCTGCAGACAAAAATGACAGAGGAGTTAGGAGACTATGTGGTGCAGATCACCTTTGACCATAGTTATCTATTGTAGGAGGAAAATATGATTAAAATGGATATGAGTATGGTTTCGACGGTGTTATTGGTCTTGCTGTTCATCAATACAGTAGCAGCCTTTATCACCGTGTTTCGCAAACCACGCTCAATAGCGAGTGTGTTTGCTTGGATGATGACTTTGGTCTTCATTCCAGGGGTAGGGTTTATTTTGTATTTGTTTTGTGGACGCGGCATCGATGGAGAAATTATTTATAAATTTAGTGAGCACCACCAAAGCCGTATCAATGAGATCAACCAAATCATCAAGGTACATAATTATTCTTTTCCCGATCATCCGTATTCGGATGACAACCATCTATTGGAACGCTATTTCAAAAATTTGGATGAGTCTCCTTTGACAAAAGGCAACAAAGTTGATTTTTATACGGATGGCAAAGAAAAATTTGCAGCATTGTTTGAAGATATGAAACAAGCCAAAGACAATCTGCATGTAGAATATTACTCTTTTTTTAATGATGAGATCGGTGGACAATTTTTGTCGATCTTGGTTGATAAGGCCAAAGAGGGGATCGAGGTTCGCTTGGTGTATGATCCATGGGGTTCGCCTAAAGCCAATCGTAAGTTTTTCCAACCGCTGATTGATGCCGGTGGGAAAGTCGTGCCCTTTATTACATCCAAAAACTTGATTCGCAATACCCGCTTGAACTATCATTTGCATCGCAAAATCGTTGTGATCGATGGTCAAATCGGCTGGACGGGTGGTTTTAATGTTGGCGACCAGTATTTAGGGAAAAAAGCCAAGTTTGGCTATTGGCGTGATACACATGCCCGAATCGTCGGGACGGCTAGTTTTACTTTACAAGAGATTTTCATTCGCGACTGGAATGCATCCGTTCAAAAAGAAGAAGATCAATTAGAATATGAAGACAATTATTTTGTTTTGCCATCAAAAGAGCAGTCTGGCAATGTCGATATGCAAATCGTGGCGGATGGGCCAGAATCAGAAACGCAAGTACTTAAAGGCGGATTTGTCAAAATGATCTTAGCCGCTAAGGAATCAATCTGGATCCAAACACCCTATTTGATACCAGATGACAGTATGATGAACGCACTTGAGATCGCGATTCATTCAGGCGTCGATGTACGGATCATGATTCCTTGCATGCCTGATCATCCATTCATTTATCGCGCTACCCAGCATTATGCCAATTACTTACATCGTCGAGGGGCAAAAATCTACATCTATGACAATGGCTTCTTACATGCCAAAACTGTGATGATGGATGATACGATTTGTTCTTTTGGTACGACCAATCAGGATATTCGCAGTTATGCGTTAAACTTTGAAGTCAATGCTTTTACTTACGATCATGATGTCACCAAAAAATTGAAAGACTTTTTTGAAGCAGATATGCTGCAATCGACATTATTGACAGATGAAATTTTGGCAAAACAATCTTATTGGTTACGGTTCAAACAAAACTTTTCTCGTTTGCTTTCACCGATCCTTTAATCGAAGTGCTTTTGCTAGTCCTTGCCGCGCCAAATGGTCGGCACCTTTGTTCTGATTTTCAGGGATCCACTGAATGATTGCCAAAGAAAATTGATCCAATAAGGTACGGATCGCTGTTAAATAATCTTGAAAAGCAGGATTGTTGGTATAGTCTTTATCGATGGTTTGGGCAACGATTTTACTGTCGGTGAAGAACATACACGTTTGTTGATGAAGATTTCTTTCAAGCAATAAGGTCAACGCCTTTTGCATCACTGCAAATTCTGCTTGGTGATTGCTGAGATTTTCTAATGGGAAAGATAGTTGTTCATAGAGCTGATCGCCCACAAGTACGATTCCACCCCCGCTAGGGCCTGGGTTGCCTTTGGTGGAAGCATCGAGATAGATTTTTAACATATTTTCACCCTTTTTGTTATGATTATCTTATAGTATACAAGAAATAAATGGTGTGAGGAAATTTTATGAAGCGTAAATTTTTTTGGCAGCCAGAAGCTGCAACAGCCATTATCTATTGGTCATTGACAATGATCGTCTTATTTTATAGTTTGATTTTGGCTCTAGAACATACTCATCCTTATTGGAAAAGCAATCTGGTATTGGCGGTTTTCTTCCTATTTGTTTATTTGGGCCTTCGGCGTACAGTGTCACTGGAGGATACCCAATTGACGATTTGCTATGCACGATTTTGGAAAAAAAGAATCATCTTGTTTTCAGATATCGATCATATCTGCATTGAAGGACGCTTGCTTAAAATTTCAACTGGTGATGGTCATTGGACTGCTGCTTTTCGCAAGAATGATGGGGTAGCATTGGCAGCGCTCCTTTCCCAAAAGACCGCATCACAAATCATTTCCTGCGGGTCAGAAAAACAACCACCAATCGATTGATAAAAATCCCTTCTCATGAACGCTAGCGCTGAATGAGAGGGGATTTTTGTGGTCTAGCAAAAAACTCAGGCTTCACATATGCCGAAAAACAAGTATAATAGATATATAGCAAACGAATTTAAGTTTATATGCTAAATAGTTCGTGAATAGAGGGTTAAAATGAAATCGGATATTGAAATTGCACAAGAAACAACGCTTAAACCGATTGTTGAGGTAGCTCGACAGATTGGGTTATCTGAAGATGATTTATCTTTATATGGCAAATATAAAGCCAAATTAGAATGGACCGCGATTGAAGCACTGAAGCAACAATCAGTCGGGAAATTGGTTTTAGTGACTGCAATCAGCCCGACACCTGCAGGAGAAGGAAAATCAACGGTGACGATCGGTCTGGCAGATGCATTGAATCGAATCGGCAAACAATCCGTTATTGCTTTAAGAGAACCTTCTCTAGGGCCAGTAATGGGGGTCAAAGGTGGCGCAGCCGGTGGTGGTATGGCACAAGTGTTGCCTATGGAAGATATCAATTTGCATTTTACCGGAGACATGCATGCAATCACAGCAGCGAACAATGCGTTATCGGCATTGATCGATAATCATATCCAACAAGGAAATGAATTAAACATTGATCCACGTAGAGTGACTTGGAAGCGTGTGGTAGATTTAAATGATCGTGCGTTACGTCAAGTGATCGTTGGATTGGGCGGCCCTGTACAAGGCGTGCCGCGAGAAGATGGGTTTGATATCACCGTCGCAAGTGAAATCATGGCGATTTTATGTCTGGCTTCAAATATTGATGATTTGAAAATCCGATTGAGCAAAATTTTGATTGGGTATACCTATGAACGTCAACCAGTTTTTGTAGCAGACCTTCAAGTGCAAGGCGCATTGGCTTTATTGCTGAAAGACGCGTTGAAACCGAATCTTGTCCAAACGATCGAAGGAACACCAGCATTGGTGCATGGGGGGCCTTTTGCCAACATAGCTCATGGCTGCAATAGTGTCATCGCAACGGAATCCGCCATGCGCTTAGGGGAGTACACAGTGACCGAAGCTGGTTTTGGTGCGGATCTTGGTGCTGAAAAGTTCCTCGATATCAAAACACCGAACTTATCGAAAGCACCAGACGCAATTGTTGTTGTGGCAACGATCCGTGCGTTAAAAATGCATGGCGGCGTACCAGTTAGCGCGTTAGGTACCGAAAATCTTGCTGCGATCCGTGCTGGTTTTAGCAATTTAGCACGCCATGTCAGCAATTTGCGTAAATATCAGATCCCTGTTGTCGTAGCACTGAATGCTTTTGTGCAAGACACGGAGGCAGAAAGAGAACTAGTAGAAGCTTTGTGCAAAGATCTAGATGTCCAAATAGCTAGAACTGATGTCTGGGCACATGGCGGGGCAGGCGGAGAAGCATTAGCCAATGCAGTAGTCCAAGCAATCGAAAGTACGCCTGCAAACTATCAACGATTGTATGCGAATGAAAGTTCATTGGTTGATAAAGCTGAAACGATCGTCCGCGAAATTTATGGCGGTACTGCTGTTGAATTTTCTGCAAAAGCCAAAGGGCAGATAACGGCATTCGCCGAAAATGGCTGGGATCAATTACCCTTATGCATGGCGAAAACCCAATATTCGTTTAGTGATGACCCTAAACGATTAGGTGCGCCAAGCGACTTTACCGTAACGATCCGCGAATTTGTACCCAAGCTAGGCGCCGGCTTTATCGTGGCCCTAACAGGCACAGTGATGACCATGCCTGGATTACCCAAACAACCAGCCGCTTTGAAGATGGATGTAACATCTGACGGACAAGCAATCGGCCTATTTTAATCAATAAGGAAACGACTGCCAAAAAAGCAGTCGTTTTTGCTGTGAATCACTATGATTGGCTTGCAAAGCAAGCCAGAATAGATGATGAACAGTACTAGCGGACCGAAGGGAGGGTAGTAACCATCGTTTCGAATCACTATGACTGGCTTGTGCAGCAAGCCAGAGTAGATGATGAACAGTACTAGCGGACCGAAGGGAGGGTAGTAACCATCGTCTCGAATCACTATGATTGGCTTGTGCAGCAAGCCAGAGTAGATGATGAACAGTACTAGCGGACCGAAGAGAGGGTAGTAACCATCGTTTCGAATCACTATGATTGGCTTGCAAAGCAAGCCAGAGTAGATGATGAACAGTACTAGCGGACCGAAGTTTGGTTTCTCATCAACCATAGGAGCAAAATTGATGATTTCTTGTTATAATCATAAAAGGGATGTTAAAAGCTGTTTTATTTCTGTCAATTTTCAAGTATACTTAAAAAATTGGAGTGTGTGCGCGTATGCAAATTGAAATCAAACGTCGAACCGGTTTTTTTGGCATGGGTAGCCCAATTCAATTGATGCAAAAACAACAACGGATTGCCAGTATAGCCCATGAAGAATCACAAATCTTAATGATTGATCCCTTACAACCATTGACAGTAAAGCTATTCATACTCCGCAGTCAACCATATATGGTGAGGCAGCGTGGTGGGTCTGTTAAACTTGAAATTGTACTCAATCCGCTGCTGAAACGGTTTTATTTCACCAGTTATATCATTTTTTTCGTCTTTGCGGGTTTAAGCGGCTTATTTTATACACATGGTTGGTTATGGTTATTATTGATTATTTTGATTGTTATTTATGGTATTGGCTTGCGCTTTTACTTGGCGCATGCGTTTTTGATTAAGGAGGTTGAATGAGATGGCAAGTGGTGCTGATTTATTTTTGAGTAGTTTCAATCGGATCGAAAAATATTTGCGTGATGCACTAGACAATCCTCGGAATATGGGGTTTTCGGAAATGGTGCGTCGTTTGGCAAAAAGTCAAAAGGGAACGATCAAAAAGGTTGAAGACGATTTATTGCAAATGGCTCAATTACGCAATGCGATCGTCCATGAAAAAATTGGTGAAAACTTTGTGATTGCCGAACCGAATCAGTGGGTTGTCGCACGCATTCAAGCCATTGAAAAAGAGTTATTGCAACCAGAGCGTGTCTTACCTAAATTTGCCAAGAAAGTCACTGGCTTTGAAAAAGACTTGCCATTGACTGAGTTGTTGAAAACAGTTGCCCAAAAACGTTATTCCCAATTCCCACTATATGAAAATGGGCGTTTTTTGGGATTGATCACGCTGCGCATCTTGGGCTATTGGTTCGCTAAGGAAAGCCAGCAAGGTACATTAGCGTTAGCGGGGCGGACTGCGGCTGAAATATTAGATGCAGATGGCAAAAAAGCCAATTATCAATTTGTGGGACCAGATGCTACGATTAGTGAAGTCGAAGAATTGTTTCAGAAGAATACATTTCTTGAAGCAGTATTGATCACCAAAAATCAAGATCCCAATGGCAATTTATTAGGTATTATTCGGCCGCGGGATATTTTTAATGAAGAAAGTGTGGAAAATGTATGATAGCTTTATTTTTTTTGTTAAGCGCAATTGTGATTGGATTAGATCAATGGCTAAAAATATGGATCGTCGCGAACTATCAGTTGGGAGAAACCCACTCCATGATTGACGGTATTTTTTCGTTGACGTATTTACAAAACACTGGTGCTGCTTGGAGTATTTTGGAAGGCAAAATGGTTTTCTTTGCGATCATCACGGTGATTGCTGTGGCGGTCGTCGTTTATTTGATGTTCCGTTATCGTAAAAGCAGTCTTTGGTTTCGCTTTGGTTTGGCATTTGTTCTTGCGGGAGCCATCGGAAACTTTATTGATCGGATGCAGCATGGGTACGTCGTAGATATGTTTCAACTAGATTTTATTAATTTTCCAATTTTCAACATCGCAGATATGTCATTGGTTTTTGGCGTGATTTTGATTTTTATTTATGCATTAGTCGATGATGAAGCAAAAGGGCAAGGAGCACACCATGAAAAAACAACTTGAAGTAATCATTAACGAAGAAAAAGGCCGGGTCGATAAAGTGTTGGCGCAACGTTTGGCAGACTATACACGTTCACAGATCCAACAATGGCTCAAAGAAGATGCGGTCACACTCGATGGTGAAGCGATTCGTGCCAATTATAAAGTTAAATCAGGGGATCATTTTGTGATTCAAATTCCTGAACCTGAAATATTGACACTGGAACCAGAAAATATTCCTTTGACGATCGTTTACCAAGATAGCGATCTCGCTGTTATCAATAAACCACAGGGGATGGTGGTCCATCCTTCAGCCGGACATCCTAACCATACCCTGGTCAATGCCTTGCTGTATCATTTGGATGATTTATCAACAATCAATGATGTTGTACGTCCAGGCATCGTTCACCGGATCGACAAAGATACCTCTGGTCTTTTAATGGTCGCCAAAAATGACCATGCCCATGAATCTTTGGCTAAACAGCTGAAAGATAAAACATCATTACGTAAATATGTCGCATTGGTGCATGGCAACATCAGTCATGAAAAAGGCACGATCACTGCACCGATTGGCCGATCAAAAGTCAATCGAAAAATGCAAGCTGTGATTGAAGACGGCAAACCGGCTGTGACGCATTTTACAGTCTTGGAACGATTCGATCAGTTCACATTGGTGGAGTTGCAGCTTGAAACGGGCAGAACGCATCAAATCAGGGTCCACATGCAATATATTGGTTTTCCTTTAGCAGGAGATCCTGTATACGGTCCAAAGAAAACGCTCAAAGGCAATGGCCAATTTCTACATGCGAAATTATTAGGCTTTACCCACCCAACAACAGGCGAAAGCATGGTCTTTGAAGCACCATTGCCAGCCCTCTTTGAAGAAACGTTAAAAAAACTGCGAAAAAATGATTGATTTTTCGTTTAAAGAAATGTATAGTATTCCTAACAACTAAATAGCTCCTTTAAATGTAGTCCCGTGAGGCTAAGAAGGATTGAGTAAGCAGACGACTCCCGCGTTGGAGATCGAACCCTTGCTAGATGATGACGCGTACCCAAACCCCCGCACATATGCTAAAGTTTGGCTGTAATCAGAAAACATGACTCCTACCTCAAGCAGGTAGGAGTTTTTTTATGTTCAAAATTAGGAGGGAAATATATGACAGCGAAAGAAGTAGTAGATGCAGTAACAATGAAACGCGCTTTGACCCGAATCACATACGAAATCATTGAAAGAAATCGCGGCATCGAAGATTTGATTTTGGTGGGGATCAAAACCAGAGGTATTTATATCGCCCAACGGATCGCTGAACGTTTGAAACAACTAGAAGGTGTGGACGTCCCAGTTGGCGAACTTGATATCACCTTATATCGGGATGATAAAAAGTCAGAAGATGATCCCGAGATCCACTCATCAGACATCCCAACAGCGATTGATGGCAAAGAAGTGATTTTGATCGATGATGTCTTATTCACTGGCCGGACGATTCGCGCAGCGCTAGATGCGATCATGGATATCGGCAGACCGAGAAGAATCTCGCTGGCAGTTTTAGTTGACCGTGGTCACCGCGAATTGCCGATCAGAGCTGATTTTGTCGGCAAAAATATCCCAACAGCTTTAAGTGAAGAGATCATCGTTGAAATGGAAGAAACTGATGGCTCAGACCGAATTATGATCAACAAAGAAAACGAGTAGGAAGAAGCGTGACACAGAACATGGAGAAGCAAGAATTTCGTAACCCAGATGCAGTATTAGACATTAAAGATCGACCAAAAGCATTGCCTTGGCTAGGCCTTAGCTTACAACACTTATTCACAATGTTTGGCGCAACCGTTTTGGTGCCGATTTTAGTTGGGATCAACCCAAGTATTGCCTTAGTCAGTTCAGGATTGGGCACCTTGGTCTATCTGATGACCACCAAAGGTAAGATTCCTGCTTATCTTGGCAGCAGCTTTGCGTTTATCGCTGCTATGCAAATGTTGATGAAATCAGATGGCTATCCAGCGATCGCGCAAGGGGCGATCACTACCGGGCTTGTCTACGTGATCGTATCAATGATCATCAAGCGCGCAGGTGCAGCATGGCTAGACAAGATTTTACCGCCGATCATCGTGGGTCCAGTGATCATGGTCATTGGTTTAGGCTTAGCAGCCAACGCTGCCCAAAATGCAATGTACAATGACAGTGTCTATGATTTTAAATATATCTTGGTTGCTTTAGCAACATTAGGCTTAACGATTTTCTTCAACATGTTCTTACGGGGATTTTTAGGGCTGATTCCGATTTTACTTGGTATTGTTGGCGGCTATCTGATTGCTTTATTGGCAGGGATCGTTGATGTTCAACCAATCATCGATGCTGCTTGGTTCAGTCTGCCAAGTTTCGAAATACCTTTTGTCAATTACACACCGACCTTGCATTTGAATGCTATTACGACAATGGCACCAATTGCCTTTGTGACCATGACAGAACACATTGGCCACTTGATGGTCTTGAATAAATTGACAAAACGTAACTTCTTTGAAGAACCGGGGTTGAATCGCACATTGATGGGTGATGGATTTGCCCAAATCGTTGCCGGTTTTGTTGGTGGACCACCAGTCACAAGTTATGGTGAAAACATCGGCGTTTTGGCAATCACGCGTGTGCATAGTGTCTTTGTTATCGGAGGAGCGGCGGTCCTGGCGATCGTATTGGGCTTTGTCGGTAAACTAAGTGCATTGATTTTAAGTATTCCTGGTCCAGTGATTTCCGGTATCAGCTTCTTGCTTTTCGGTGTCATTGCAGCCAGTGGATTGAAAATTTTGATCGACAACAAGATTGATTTTGACCGCAAGAAGAATCTGATCATCGCCTCTGTGATTTTAGTCGTGGGCATCGGCGGTTTGGTCTTCACGGTCGGTACGTTTACATTATCCGCGATGGCACTTGCCACAGTATTAGGTATCTTTTTGAATTTAGTTCTGCCAGAAACTTCTCGCAGTGAAGAACAGTAAGCAATCGTCACTCATCATCCGCATAATAGGAGGATTACATTCATGATTATCCAATCCGAACAAATCAGTTTAAAACATCTATTAACAGTAGAAGCATTATCTGATCGTGAGGTCATGGGACTCATCAGAAGGGGCCAAGCCTTTAAAAAAGGCGCCAAATGGACGCCTCAGAAGCCACAATATTTTGCAACCAATCTATTCTTTGAAAACAGTACGCGCACCCATAAAAGTTTTGATGTGGCTGAAAAAAAATTAGGCATTGAGGTGATCGAATTTGAGGCCTCTACCAGCTCAGTACAAAAAGGTGAAACACTTTATGACACTGTATTAACGATGTCTGCATTAGGCGTAGACATCGCGGTCATTCGTCATGGCGATGAAAACTACTATGACGAACTGATCCAAAGCAAAACGATTCAATGCAGTATTATCAATGGCGGCGATGGGAGTGGACAGCATCCATCCCAGTGTTTGCTTGATCTGATGACGATTTATGAAGAATTCGGTCAGTTCACCGATTTGAAAGTAGCCATCGTTGGTGACATTACCCATTCACGGGTTGCAAAATCAAATATGCAAATGCTGAAACGTTTAGGGGCGCAGGTCTTTTTTTCAGGTCCTAAAGAATGGTATGACGAAGAGTATGAGGTCTATGGTCATTGGCTGCCGCTAGATGAACTGGTCACTGAAGTCGACGTGATGATGATGTTGCGGGTCCAACATGAGCGCCATGATGGCAAGGAAAGTTTTTCCAAAAAAGCCTATTTGCAACAACATGGCTTGACTGTCGAACGAGCTGCCAGAATGAAGGACCATGCAATCATTATGCATCCCGCTCCCGTTAATCGCGATGTTGAATTGGCTGATGCGCTTGTAGAAAGTATACGGTCACGCATCGTCACACAAATGGCTAACGGCGTCTATATGCGGATGGCGATTTTAGAAGCAGTACTCAATGGCAAAGCATAAAACACTAAGATGAACACAACCACCAGAGGAGGAAGCAAGCATGAAAACACTGATTAAAAATGGCCAGATCATCAAGAAGGGAAATCAATGTATCCCAGCATCGATCTGGATCGAAGATGGCAAGATCCAAGGAATCGGCAGCGACTTTTCTGACATGACCTTTGACCAAGTGATCGACGCCCAACAACAATTGATCACGCCAGGGTTGGTGGATGTTCATGTTCACTTCAGAGAACCAGGGTTTGAATACAAAGAAACGATCAAAACGGGGAGCGAGGCTGCCGCAAGAGGTGGTTTTACCACTGTATGTGCGATGCCAAATCTCGATCCGGTACCGGATACCCCAGAGAAGCTGAAGCAGGTTTATCAGAAAATTCAAACAGATGCTGCGATCAACGTCTTGCAGTATGCACCGATCACTGAAAATTTGCGCAGTGAGGTCTTGACGGATGCAGCCGCAATGAAAAAAGCAGGTGCTTTTGCCTTGACCAATGATGGGGTTGGTGTGCAGACAGCCGGTACCATGTACTTAGCCATGAAAGCAGCTGCCGAAAACGGCTTGGCATTAGTTGCCCATACAGAAGATGACTCATTACTATTTGGCGGTGTCATGCACGCCGGAGCAAAAGCCAAAGAACTGGGCTTACCAGGTATTTTAAGTGTGACAGAATCCTCCCAGATTGCCAGAGATGTGTTGCTGGCAGAAGCAACTGGTGCCCATTATCATGTCTGTCATGTCTCTACAAAAGAGAGCGTTCGAGTGATTCGTGATGCCAAGAAGGCCGGGATCCATGTAACGGCTGAAGTATCTCCTCATCATCTCTTACTTGTGGATGAAGATATTCCTGCTGATGAAGGTTTTTGGAAGATGAATCCGCCATTAAGAGGCAAAGGGGATCGACAAGCATTGATCGAAGGTCTTTTAGATGGCACGATCGATTGTATTGCAACCGACCATGCCCCTCATGGTTTTGAAGAAAAAATGCAAAGTTTTTTAAAAGCACCATTTGGAATCGTTGGGTCAGAGTATGCTTTCCAACTGCTTTATACGCATTTTGTCAAAACGGGCTGTTTTACACTGGAGCAATTAGTTGAATGGATGACTGCCAAACCTGCAGATGTGTTCGGTCTAGAAGCAGGACGTCTAACGATCGGGGCACCGGCGGACTTGGCGATTTTTGATCTGGAAACTGCGTATGAAGTCAATCCAGAGAACTTTTTATCTAAAGCGGTGAATACCCCATTTGGCGGCTGGTCATTATATGGAGATACAAGTTATACATTGGTAAACGGCACAATAGTTTGGCAAAGAGGTGGACGATAAGATGAAACGATGGTTGATTTTAGAAGACGGTACGTATTTTGAAGGTGAGGGCTTTGGTGCCAACATAAACGTGTATGGTGAAATTGTCTTTACAACAAGTATGACAGGATACCAAGAAACGATCACAGATCAAAGTTTCAATGGGCAAATCATCACCTTTACTTATCCGATGGTGGGCAATTACGGGGTCAATCGTGATGATTACGAGTCGATCGCGCCAACCTGCAAAGGAGTTGTCGTTAAAGAACATGCCCGACGTGCCAGCAATTGGCGCAAACAGCTGACGTTAGATGAATTTCTGAAACGTAAAAATATTCCTGGTATTGCAGGTATTGATACACGCGCGTTGACCCGCAAAATTCGCCAGCACGGCACGATGAAAGCCAGTATCGTGGACGCAGGGGATACATTCGAGCATGCGTATGACCAATTAAAAGCAGCCGTGCTGCCAACAAATCAAGTGGCACAAGTATCGACTTCAAAACCATATCCAAGTCCGGGAACGGGTAAAAATATTGTGGTGATCGATTATGGATTGAAGCATAGCATTTTGCGTGAGTTATCAAGAAGAAACTGCAACTTGACGATTTTGCCTTACAATACCACTGCACAGGAAATTCTCGACCTTTCACCAGATGGTGTGATGTTGACCAACGGGCCAGGAGATCCCAAAAGCTTGCCAGAAGCAATTACGATGATTCAAGGCATTCAAGGGAAAGTACCGATTTTCGGGATCTGTTTAGGCCATCAGTTGTTCGCTTTGGCGAATGGAGCAGACACCTATAAAATGAAATTTGGTCATCGCGGATTGAATCATCCGGTGCGCGAAATTGCCACAGGGCGCATCGATTTTACTTCACAGAACCACGGATTTGCGGTGTCTGAAGCATCAATCGATAGCGAAAAATTAATGATCACCCATGTGGAGGTCAATGACGGTACGATCGAAGGTGTGCGTCATCGTCGTTATCCAGCCTTTAGTGTACAGTATCATCCTGATGCTGCACCTGGCCCTCACGATGCAGTCCATTTATTTGATGAATTTTTAGAAATGATCGACGCTTGGAAGGAGCAGAACTAATATGCCAAAACGTACAGATATCAAAAAAATCATGGTCATCGGCTCTGGTCCAATCATTATTGGACAAGCCGCAGAATTTGACTATGCGGGCACACAAGCCTGTTTAGCATTAAGAGAAGAAGGCTATGAAGTTGTTTTAGTCAATTCCAACCCAGCAACGATCATGACAGATAAAGAGATTGCGGATAAAGTCTATATCGAACCAATCACATTTGAATTTGTATCGAGAATTTTGCGTAAGGAACAGCCAGATGCAATCTTGCCGACTCTTGGTGGTCAAACAGGGTTGAATATGGCAATGGAATTAGCCAACTCAGGCATTTTAGATCAACTCAACATTGAACTGTTAGGTACTAAGTTATCTGCAATCGACCAAGCAGAAGACCGCGATTTATTCAAACAATTGATGGAGGAATTAGAACAACCGATTCCCGAATCTGAAATCGTATCAACGGTTGAAGATGCTGTGACCTTTGCAAAAAAAATCGGCTTTCCAATTATTGTCCGTCCAGCTTTCACCCTTGGCGGGACCGGCGGCGGCATGTGTAACAACGAAGAGGAGTTACGGCAAGTCGCTGAAAACGGCTTGAAATTATCACCCGTGACCCAATGTCTGATTGAACGCAGTATTGCTGGTTTTAAAGAAATCGAATACGAAGTCATGCGGGATTCTGCTGATAATGCCATCGTTGTCTGCAACATGGAGAACTTTGATCCAGTCGGTATTCATACTGGCGACTCCATCGTTTTTGCACCAAGTCAAACATTATCTGACCATGAATATCAAATGTTGCGGGATGCCTCACTAAAAATCATCCGCGCCCTTAAAATCGAAGGCGGCTGTAATGTGCAATTGGCATTAGACCCCCATAGCTTCAATTATTATGTCATTGAAGTCAATCCACGGGTTTCTCGATCATCCGCGTTAGCAAGTAAGGCAACGGGTTACCCAATCGCCAAATTGGCTGCTAAAATCGCTGTTGGATTAACTTTGGACGAAATGAAAAATCCAGTTACAGAAACAACCTATGCAGAATTTGAACCAGCTCTAGATTATGTTGTCGCTAAGATTCCTCGCTGGCCTTTCGATAAATTCGAAACCGGTGATCGCCGTTTAGGCACGCAAATGAAAGCTACTGGGGAAGTGATGGCTATCGGTCGAAATATCGAAGAGTCATTGTTGAAAGCTGTGCGTTCATTGGAAATCGGCACCAACCATATTGAAATCAAAGAGTTGGCAGATCTATCAGACAATGATTTGATCGAGAAAGTGATCAAGGCGCAAGATGATCGGTTGTTTTATGTGATGGAAGCCATTCGTCGCGGCTATGCAATTGAAGACCTCAACGAGATGACCAAGATCGATCTGTTTTTCTTAGACAAATTGCTGCATATCTTTGAGATCGAAAAAGCATTGGCTGCTTCGCCAGAAGATGTGGACTTACTGAAAATCGCCAAGCAAAACGGCTTCACGGATCGGACCATCGCTGGTTTGTGGCAAACCACTGAAGATCAGGTCAGAGTCAAACGCCAGGATACAAAAATCTTACCGGTCTATAAAATGGTCGATACCTGTGCTGCAGAATTTGAATCAGCGACACCTTACTTTTACAGTACCTATGAATTTGAAAATGAAAGTCAACGCAGTGAAAAAGAATCGGTACTGGTTTTAGGTTCAGGACCAATCAGAATCGGTCAAGGGGTTGAATTTGATTATGCGACTGTCCATTCTGTCAAAGCTATCCAAGCAGCTGGCTATGAAGCAATCATTATGAACAGCAATCCAGAAACAGTTTCAACCGACTTTTCGATCTCAGACAAATTGTATTTTGAACCATTGACTTTAGAAGATGTCTTGAATGTGATCGATTTAGAGCAGCCGATAGGTGTCATCGTTCAATTTGGTGGACAAACAGCCATCAATTTAGCGGAACCGCTAGCCAAACATGGTGTCAATATCTTAGGAACAAGTATCGCAGACCTTGATCGTGCTGAAAATCGTGATTTATTCGAGCAAGCTTTACAAGAATTGGCGATTCCACAGCCGCCAGGGGATACGGCAACAAATGAACAAGAAGCAATTGCGATTGCAGAAAACATTGGCTATCCAGTCCTTGTGCGGCCAAGTTATGTCCTTGGTGGACGGGCAATGGAGATCGTTGAGAATCAAACTGATTTAGAAGACTATATGCGTCACGCAGTCAAAGCTTCACCTGAACATCCTGTTTTGGTCGATCGCTACCTAGTTGGAAAGGAATGTGAGGTCGATGCGATCTGCGATGGTGAAACCGTCTTGATTCCAGGGATTATGGAACATATTGAGAGAGCAGGTGTCCATTCTGGTGATTCTATGGCTGTGTATCCACCGCAAAACCTATCGCCTGAGATCATCGCCACAATTGAAGATTATACCAAACGTTTGGCAATCGGCATGAATTGTGTGGGGATGATGAATATTCAATTTGTGATCCACGAAAACAAAGTGTACGTCATCGAAGTTAACCCGCGAGCAAGCCGTACGGTTCCATTTTTGAGTAAGGTCACAGAGATTCCGATGGCACAGATTGCGACAAAAGCCATTTTAGGAGATAAAATCACTTCGCTAGGCTATCACGATGGCCTTTATCCAACGCCAAATGAAGTGCATATCAAAGCACCGGTCTTCTCCTTCACAAAACTTTTAAAAGTCGATACTTATTTAGGGCCTGAAATGAAATCGACAGGGGAAGTAATGGGTTCTGATAAAAATTTAGCCAAAGCACTTTATAAAGCTTTTGAAGCTGCGGGTTTGCATATTCCTGAATTTGGCAAAGCACTCTTTACAGTCTCTGATGAAAGCAAAGAGGAAGCTGCGGCTTTGGCGGCCAGATTCTTCGAAGTTGGCTTTACCTTACTGGCTACAAGTGGTACTGCCGATTATTTTGAAGCACAAGGACTACCTGTCACCAGAGTGGCTAAAATCTCCGATCATGAGGCAGCAGAAAATGTGGTAGATCTTATTAGAAATGGCACTACGCAAGTCGTGGTCAATACGATGGACAAGGATCGTCGAAATACCACAGAAGATGGGTTCATTATTCGACGAGAAGCGGTAGAGCACGGCGTCCCATTGTTCACGTCTTTAGATACTGCAGATGCAATCTTGAAAGTGATGGAATCTCGGGGTTTCTCAACAAAAGCAATTTAATGGATAGGGGTTTGACAAATGATGAAGCAAGAAAACATGACGATCGTAAGGCAGCGGCAATTGGCGCCAAAGATTTTTGAAATGACGCTAAGTGGAGAACTAGTCAATCAAATGACGACTCCTGGACAATTTCTGCATCTTAAAGTACCCGAGCAATCTTTTCTCTTACGACGGCCAATTAGTATCAATCATGTGGATTTGGCAAGGAAAGAATGCCGTATCATCTACCGGGTCGAAGGACATGGCACAGCAATCTTTTCTGAGATGATGGCTGGAGACATACTTGATGTCATGGGTCCTTTAGGCAACGGTTTTCAATTTCATCATTTGACGCCTGGCGAAACAGTATTTGTAGTGGGCGGCGGTATTGGTGTACCGCCCCTCTATGAATTATCGAAACAGCTGCGCAAACAGCAGATCAACGTGATCCATTTCTTAGGTTTTGCAAGTGCTGAAGTCATGTATTATGAAGAAGAATTTAAACAATTAGGCGATACACGAATTGCCACCGATGACGGTAGTTATGGGATCCATGGCAATGTCGGCAATCTTTTAATGGCTGCAGCACAAAAGCCTGCAGCTGTCTTTGCATGCGGAAATAACGGATTGCTCAAAACAGTTGCGCAGCTTTTTGACGAACTAGATGATGTACAGCTATCGATGGAAGCCAGAATGGCATGCGGTATGGGGGCTTGTTATGCCTGTGTTTGTCATACCAAAGACGATGAGCACGGCGTTAAAAGTGTCAAAGTCTGCGATGAAGGACCTGTCTTTCAAGCGAGAAAGGTGGTTATTTAAAGATGGTTTTACAAGTTGATCTTCCTGGGTTGAACTTAGCTAACCCAATCATGCCTGCCAGTGGCTGCTTTGGCTTTGGCGCGGAATACGACAAATACTATGATATTGGTCAGTTAGGTGCTGTGATGATCAAAGCGACTACTCCAGAAGCGCGTTTTGGCAATCCTACACCACGGGTAGCAGAAACCCCTAGTGGAATGTTGAACGCGATTGGGTTGCAAAATCCCGGTTTGGATGTGGTTATGGGACGTATTTTGCCGGAATTAGCAGACAAACACCCAGAATTACCGATCATTGCCAATGTCGCAGGTTCAACAGTCGAAGATTATGTCACAGTCTGTCGAGAAATCAGTCATGCGCCAAATGTTCGGGCCATTGAATTGAACGTTTCTTGTCCCAATGTCAAACATGGTGGAATCGCATTTGGAACGGATCCAGCGACAGCCGGCGCTTTGACAGAAGCTGTCAAACAAGTTTCAACTGTGCCAATCTACGTGAAACTTTCTCCGAATGTCACTGATATCGTACCAATCGCAAAAGCAATCGAAGCTGGGGGAGCCGATGGCTTTACCATGATCAATACACTGTTAGGTATGCGGATCGATCTAAAAACTAGAAAACCGATTCTTGCAAATCAAACAGGTGGACTCTCTGGTCCTGCAATCAAGCCAGTAGCGATTCGTTTGATTCGGCAAGTCGCCCAAGTATCTCGATTGCCGATCATTGGCATGGGCGGGGTGATGACGGTCGATGATGTCTTGGAGATGTTTCTTGCGGGGGCCCAAGCTGTGGCTGTAGGCACTGCTAATTTTACTGATCCATTCGTTTGTCCTAAGTTGATCGAAGGGTTGCCAGTCCGAATGGCAGAATTAGGTATTTCTTCATTGCAGCAATTGATTAAAGAAGTCAGAGAGGAGCTTGATCAATGAGTCAACGACCAATCATTGCCTTAGATTTTCCCGATCGAACTGAAATCGAGGCTTTTTTGACACATTTCCCAAAAGATGAATCCTTATTTGTCAAAGTGGGAATGGAGATTTTCTATCAAGAAGGACCAAGCATCGTGTATTGGTTAAGAGAACAAGGACACGACGTCTTTTTAGATTTGAAATTGCATGATATCCCCAATACAGTTGAGCGAGCAATGACCCGCCTCGCCCGCTTAGGTGTCTCTTTAACCAATGTTCACGCAGCAGGCGGCATTGAGATGATGGAGGCTGGTTTGGCGGGACTACATAAAGGAACCGCAGCAGGCGCGCAAGTGCCTGATTTGATTGCCGTTACCCAATTGACCTCTACCAGTGAAGCCCAAATGCATCGAGATCAGCAAATTTTGACTTCTTTGCAAGATAGTGTCTTGCATTACGCCAAATGCGCGCAAACAGCTGGCTTGCAAGGGGTGGTTTGTTCGGCATTGGAGGCACAGATGATTAAGGAACAAACCAACGATTCTTTTATTCGGCTAACGCCAGGGATTCGTCCTGAAGGCAGTGCTGTTGGTGACCAAAAGCGTGTGATGACACCACAAAATGCCCGGCAAGCGGGCGCTACCATGATCGTTGTTGGACGACCAATCACGCAATCAGCATCACCTTATGAAAGTTATATAGCAATCAAAGAAGCCTGGGAGGAACAAGCATGAGTACACAAGCCAAACAAATTGCCAAAGATCTTTTGGCCATCGAAGCGATTTTCTTACGTCCAAACGAGCCCTTTACATGGGCCAGCGGGATCAAAAGCCCGATTTATTGTGACAATCGTATCACTATGAGTTATCCTCAAGTCAGACGAGTGATTGCCAAAGGACTAGCAGAAAAAATCAAGCATGATTTTCCTGATGCGGAAGTGATCGCCGGTACTGCGACAGCAGGTATTCCTCATGCGGCATGGGTTGCTGAACTGCTGGACTTGCCAATGGTGTATATTCGCAGCCAAGCCAAAGCCCATGGCAAAGGCAATCAGATCGAAGGGCGTATCAAACCAAATCAAAAAATGGTTGTTATCGAAGATCTGTTGTCAACTGGCGGCAGTGTACTAGAAGCCTGTGCCGCAGCCCAAAGAGAAGGCGCAGATGTTTTAGGTGTTGCTGCTATCTTCACTTATGAATTGCCACAAGTCGCAAAGAATTTTGCCGCAGCATCATTGCCTTATGTGACATTGACAAATTATTCGACACTGATCGATGTCGCCCTTGAAACAGGAACGATTCAACAATCTGACGTTGAATTATTAAAAGAATGGCGACGATCGCCAGCAACTTGGTTGGCAGACTAAAGAAATCACGAACGAATATCTTGCAGTGGACTGCAAGCATATTCGTTTTCATTTTATTTATTTTCTGATAGCATGGGGAGAAAGTTTTCTTAGCGTAAACTTTACAATCACGATTCGCTTGACATAGGAGGCTGTTTGTTTGAAAAGAAATATGGATGTGCCCTGGAGTTATTCAGGCGATAATGGACCCGAGCATTGGCATACACTGTGTGATTGGTATGCAGAAGGAGCAAAATTCCCGTTACAATCCCCAATCGCATTAGTCCATGACGAAACAGAAGAACCAATCGATCAAGATCTAACTTTCCATTATAAACGGGAACAATTTACCGAAAAAGAGTTTAAGAATACGATCCACTTTGTTCCCTTCGATAAAGCAAGCTACGTTACATTTCAGGGTGTAGATTATCATTTGACAGATATTCATTTCCATATGCCCTCAGAGCATATCATTGATGATGAACAACAAGAACTTGAATTTCATCTTGTCCATATGAATGAAGAAGGACAAAACTTGGTTGTCGGCATCTTGTTTCGTTTGACAGACCAACTCAATTGGATCTGTAATCAGCAAGATGATAGTATCTGGGACTTTAAGAATCACGAGCAATGGTTTGATCCAAGCATGTTCTTGCCAGAAAGAACCCATCATTTTCATTATGTTGGTTCATTAACGACACCACCAACCAAGGGGCCGATCAATTGGTTCGTTTTTGACTGGGTTGGGGAGATGAGTCGTAACTTTATCCAAGAATTCCGCGAAGAAGTGCTGGAAAACAACAATCGGCCCTTACAAGACCGGAAGGATCGGCCTGTTTATTTTTATTGAAATCTACTATTGCTATCTTAAAATATTGCACAAATTTTCAGCATGAATGGCGCACCTCTGAAAGTTAGACCAAGAATCTAACACCTAGGGACTGCTTCAAGCCTGCTGATTTTTTGCATTCGTTTAAAATTCATCGTTGAAAACGTTTCCTTTTATTGTTAAAATATAAGAATAGCCTGTGTTCTTCTTATATTTTATGACTATTTGTGAAATATGGCACAATAAATATTGGCTTTTATCACAACAGTGACATAGATAAAACTGCATCATTGTATGTTGAAAAGTATGTTGAAAAAAGAGATCCGTAAATCAATCTATTTGAAGGAGGACAATATGACATTATATGAAGAAGGGATCGCGCTGATCGAGGAGAAATTTGGCAACAATAAGGACAATTTGATTTCCTTAGCAACAATCGCATGTGAGCCTGACAGTAAAGGGGCACCGCAACCTGTGGTCAGGGATGTAGATGCATATTATGAAGAAGGCGTGTTTTATATATCGACGCATGAAAACTCTAATAAAATCAGACAAATCAAAAAGAATCCAGCAGTTTCAATTGCAGTTTGTGGCGAATGGTTTACGGCCAATGGGATCGGCGAACATTTAGGTTGGGTCTTAGACCCTAAAAACGCTGAACTAAGATCAAAAATCAGGAAGGCATTTGTCTGGTATGACGAGGTAAACGATGAAGCAGACAAAGGTTGTTGCTTCTTGGCCATCCATCTGACAAAAGGGACATTGAATATCAATCATTGGGAAAAACTCTATCATTTCGATTTTGTTAGAAAGACAACAATGAATAGGAATGAGATTCGATAAGTGAACAAGGTTATTTGGGTTCAACTGATTGGAAGAGAAAACCAACGATAGAGTAGGTTGATTCATTTATCATCATTTGGATTTAGAAAGTCTCGATTATCTCATCCTGCTTTTACAATGACAAAACAAGTAGCGACTTAGCAATAATGTACAGTCTAGCGATCATTGAAATCTCGCTTCATTCAGCTTATAATGATAAAAAATGAAGGAGTCTCAAGATGTCCTATACTGATGAAGAAAAAATCATACGCGGCTTCCGCGATGTGTATAACAAAATGGCTGCGCTAAATAAACAGGAAATGGAGACTGCGTTGGCAGGGTATACGGCAACAGAAGTCCACTTGATCGAAGCCATCCATGACCTGGCGCATCCGAATGTCACACAACTAGCAGAAAACCTATTTTTGACCCGCAGTGCGGTAACCAAACTCACGCAAAAATTGCTGAAGAAACAAGCGATTACGCGTTATCAATCACCAGAAAATAAAAAAGAAATCTTATTTTCGTTGACGGATATAGGTCAATCGGTTTATAAGACCCATCTCGATTTGCATCAAATGTTCAGAGAGCGAGATCAACCAATTTTTTCGATGATGGATGCGCAGCAAAAAGCTGATCTATTGCATTTTTTAGCGCGTTACAGCCAACATTTAGACAATCAAACAACTAAATATTTAGACAATCAGCAAACAAAAAACAGTTAAGAGACGACTTAACTGTTTTTTGTTTTATTATGGCGTTCAATCAGGCTGCTAAAATTGGAAACAATCAGTTTGTTGTTATCCAAAAAAATACATGTTACAATCGGATTAATGCTGTTTTAGATGCATTTGAACACAAAAAAATGGAGTATCAAAAAATCTTAAATAGTGCTTTCGCCAATATACGATACACATGTCAATTCAATAGTCATTGTTATTTAAAACGAAGGATTGGCTGTGTTTATCATTTAGGAAAAGGAGTCAATATGTTCACAAGTTCAGAAATATTCATCAATTTGGTTGTGATCACAGGTTTTATCTTGATCCATTTGACATCGATTTTTTTGCTGGATAAAAAAGGGGATGTACAAACTTTTAATTCTTTTGCTGCAGGTGTGGGGATATCCTATGCAATCATTCATCTGTTGCCGCATCTGGCTTATTTCCAGTCAGTATTGATCGACGAATTCGGCTGGTCCTCAGGGCTGCTTTATACCCATGGCGTTTATGCTATTGTTTTGGTAGGCCTTGTATTGAGTTACATTGCCTATAAAATTGATGAGCGCAGTTTTAATGTTTTAGTAAAGAAGGATCTAGCTTCAGCGAAGAAAGCCTATTTTTGGTCGGATATTTCATTTCACATGATTTACAATGTCATGATTGGTTATCTAGTGATCGCCAATACATTGAATGAGCCTTTTTATGTGGTGACCTATTTTGTGGCATTCGGTTTGCATTTCCTAATGAACGACTGGCATTTATTTCACCATCATGGTGAATCATTTGCAAAAATGGGGCGTTTTTTTCTGATAGGCGCTATTTTGTTAGGTGCGGCAATCTCGATGTTGTGGGCCTTGCCTTATTTTGTTCTGGTTTCAATTGAAGCGTTGATCACTGGCGCGTTATTGATGAATATTATCAAATTTGAATTACCAGATGGCGGAGAAGGAAGTATCAAAGTATTTTTGCTAGGTACGATTTGCTCAGGAATCTTATTCATATTTATCTAACCAGCTGATCGATGTTGGCTAGAGAAAAAGGTATTGCCTGTGCTATTTTTAATTGAAAACCCAATATATGAATGACCAGACACAAAATTTTGTGCCTGGTCATTTTTTGTTGACTGGGAAACAAAAATGATTTATGATAAAATAGTTTCCTAGGAAACATTAAACGTAAAGGACTGATTATTATCACAATAGAACAACCCTCCAAACATACCTTAACATTAGGCTTGATTTCTGTTTTCCTCTGCGGAATCGGCTTTACGATCATCGCGCCTGTTACACCATTTTTAGTGGCGCCTTACGTCCAGAATACCAATCAGCAAGGATTTATTATTAGTGCACTGACTGCTGTATATGCAGCGTGTGTCTTTTTAGCAGCGCCGATTTTAGGCGCGTTAAGTGATCAAATGGGCAGACGGCCAATCTTGATTCTTTGTTTATTTGGCGGTGGACTTGGCTACTTGCTGTTTGGAATTGGTGGCGGGTTATGGGTATTTTTTCTTAGTCGTATCATTGAAGGCATCACAGGCGGCAGTATCAGCACACTTTATGCCTACTTTTCCGATAACACATCGCCAGAAAAACGGACGAAGTATTTTGGTTGGATGAGTGCTGTGGCAGGTGCGGGTACAGCCTTAGGACCGGTAATTGGCGGCGGACTGGCGCATTTTGGTTATGCAGTGCCGATGTTTGTTGGTGCAGGCGTTTCAATAGCAAACGGCATCTACGCGTGGATTTGTTTACCTGAAAGTTTGCCTCGATCAGCCCGAACCAAAACTGCTTTGAAAGAGATGAATCCTTTTCGTCAGTTCCGTTGTATTTTTACCCATCGCCGGATAGGACCAATTGTATTGTCGGCTTTCATTCTTTGGATCCCCGCAGGTGGACTGCAAGCAATCTTTTCACAGTTCACGATTGATTCTTTTGATTGGTCACCAACGCTGATTGGCTTGATGTTTTCGATTATTGGCATGCAAGATATCCTTGCGCAAAGCTTTCTCATGCCTTGGTTGTTAAGACAAATCAGTGAGCAAGCTATTTTACGATGGGGAATCATTGGTGAGATTAGTGGCTATCTATTTATCAGTCTATCAGCTATTTTCACAGTTCCAATCCTGTTTGTGTTGGGCTTATTCTTGTATGGCGCTGGAGATGCGATTTTTACGCCAGCTTATAATGGCTCGTTGTCAAAATTAATCAATCCGCAAGAACAAGGAAAAGTTTTAGGGAGTAGTCAAGGAATGCAATCTTTGGCACGAGTGATTGGCCCATTGATTGGCGGCCAACTCTATGTATCGTTTGCACCAGTTGCACCTGCGATGATGGGGGTCATTTTGGGTCTGGCGGCTTTCATTTTCTTTGCTAGACGTCATCCATACACCATTTGGCATTAGATTCTCATGACAAAACAACCGCCAAAAGCAGTGTATCCACTAACTTCTGGCGGTCACTTGTTTATTGTCGCAACTGCAAAATCGTTTCATTTGGTGTGACATACAGTGTTTTCTGGTTTTCGTAGATCACGAAACCGGGTTTTGCGCCATTCGGTTTACGTATGTGTTTGACTTGTACGTAGTCGACAGGTACTTGCGCGGATTGACGATATTTAGAGAAGTAGGCTGCAAGTTCAGCAGCTTCTAATAGTGTTTCTTCGCTAGGATCTTCAGAACGAACGATCACATGAGAACCAGGGATATTCTTGGTATGCAGCCAATAGTCGGTCTTACGGGCAGTCTTTAATGTCAACTGATCATTTTGCAAATTGTTTTTGCCAACTAAAATTTCCGTGCCGTCTGATGAAAGATAGCGTTCAGGTTGTGAAGGTGCGGTTTTCTTCCGTTGTTTACTGCGATTTTTGACATAACCTTGTGCCACCAATTCTTCACGAATCGTTGCCAAATCTAATGGAGAAGCAATTTCTAATTGCGCCAATACTGATTCTAAGTAGGCAATTTCTTCTTTGGTTTCTGCAATTTGCTGATGAATCAATTTGACTGCATTCTTCAATTTTTGATAGCGTTGGAAATATTTTTGGGCATTTTGATTGGGTGTCAACGCTGGATCAAGGGCGATGGCCAACGGACGATTTTCCTCGTAGTAATTTTCTAATGTGACCGATTGAGCGCCCCGAGGTACTTGTGCCATGAAAGTGGTCAACAGTTCGCCTTTTTGGCGAAAAGCTTCAGCATTTTCCGAGTCTTGCAATGTTTGTTGTCTTTTTTGCAATTTGTTTTGATTGCGTTTCAATTCATTCTCGATTTTTTTTAGTAATTCGCCACCTTGTTGTTTGACACGGTCTCGTTCAGCTTTGTCATGATAGAAATGGTCAAGTAATGTACTTAGTGAATCAAATGCAGTGATTTGGCTTGACTCATCTAATAACGATTGGTAAGGAATTGGTGTGAAGAATTCTTTGCCATTGCTTTCGATATAACTAGGCTGAACCTGATTTGTTATTTCTGCAAAGAAATGATCCCATTGGCGTAATTTGTCATTTAGGTTGGCAGTGATGCGGTAGATCAATTCATCCGCAGTATCTTTGCCTAGACCTTGGAACTGTTGCTGTAATGTTTTGGCAGTCCATTCATCGATCGTGGATAACACCTCAAAGACTTTTGTATGAGAGGCTGTGAAAGGATCGAGTGTTGTCTGCTTCGGTGGCGCGATATATTCAGCACCAGGCAATAATGTGCGATAGGTATTTTGTGAATGGCCTACGTGTTTGATCGTATCAACGATTTTGCCAGTCGCGTTGTTTAGCAACAGAATCGTACTGTGGCGTCCCATCAATTCAACGATCAAAACCAAAGATTGCAAATCGCCTAATTCATCTCTACGGGTAAAATGAAAATGAATCACTCGGTCATTATCGATTTGTTCGATTTTTGCAAGGATCGCCCCTTCTAAGTATTTGCGCAGCATCATCAAAAAATTTGGCGGTGTATTCGGGTTTTGATAGGCAATCGTGGTACATTGCACACGGGCGTAGCTGGGGTGTGCTGATAATAACAGTTTGTGATTTTTTCCTTGCGAACGAATCACGAAGACAACCTCGTTCTCATAAGGTTGATGAATCTTATTGACACGGCCGTTGATCAATTGTTGATTGAGTTCTGCGACCATTAAATGGGTAAATACACCATCAAAAGACATAGTAGGTTCCTCTTTTCTATGATTCCAATGCAATCTGGAATCTGTCATCTGTAACAAAAACTCTTATTTATTATACCGAAAAAGAAAGACAAAAGCCATGGACAACGGCTACTTGTCTTTCTTAAGTGAATGATGATCGCTGGTTTGTAAAGCACGTTCGATCTCTTTGTTCAAGAAATAGGAAATCACAGTTCGAATAATCACGACGGCTGCCAATCGGACGATATCTTCAAATGTCGGATGAATGATGGTTTCAATAATATCAGCTGCAATCAAGATTTCTAATCCTAGTAAGACATAACTGCCTAAGAAATTACGAATAAAGTTATTTTCTCTAGCGGCAACTAGTCGGTCTTTTTCAGTTAATTCATAGCGAATAAAATCAATCCCTGCCATGACGACACCCCAAACCAAAACAAAGATCGACAAGAAATTCAAACACACCACGATCATGCTGAATATTGGCGCGGCTATATCCATCAGTGTATCTGCCATTTGTTTTTTTACTCCTTTGATCTTTTCTTCTATCATACCGAAATTGAGGGGAAATGGGAAGTTTCTTGACGTGCCCATAGCAACTTGATAGTATTAAAACAAAGACAAAGCAAGGTGGTCACGGAAGCACCATACGAAAAGGAGGGAAATCATGGCAGCAGCTGCTCGTTATTTTCAAGATATGAAACGAAAGGGCACCGCAATGTGGCAAGACTTTGTTGATGGATTATACCGAGATCAGCGGAAAACAATCATTTCGTTGGGCATTGGTATCTTAATGGCATTGGTTTTCGCAGGGATCATCCTTTTCTCACAGGAACGGATAAAAGCCTCCTTGGTCGATCGAATGGCTTTTGAACATTTGCCTTCAGAAAAAATACAACCGTTGACTTATGCAGCAGCAGATGACACGATCAAGCGGACAAAAGCCATTTCTGTCATGTTTAGTCAACCTCATGGGGAAGCACTTGAACAAATCTATCAGTTGATTGGGGAACAAGAAGCGGAGTTGAATCGGACGTTTTATTATTATCCGATCGTCTACGAACCAGCAAGTTTTGTCGATCGATATAAAGTGGATCCCTCTAAAGTGACCTTTGTTTTTTATGAAGAAGGGGTAGAAAAAAATCGTTTCACTTTTGATTCATTTGAGAACCCGCAAAGTGAATTCATTCCTGAACTCAATCGCTTGCCGATGTGGACGATCCGCTCTTTAGATGACCAAGAATAAAAAAATCTGACAATTTAGCAACTTTCTATTGACGTTTTTTTATCAATAGGCTAAACTAAGTTCAAATCAAGAAATCAATCGAAGGAAAAGGAGGAACAATCATGAAACTATTTATTCCATTGCAAGTCAAATCATGGCAAAACTGGCGTAGATAGTTGTATTGGTGGACCTCATTCCATAGATACAACTTTTTAGAGAACCTTCTAAAGTGCTGTATCTATGCTGGTAGTTGAATTATTCGCCGCATAGAACAAGCTTCTATGCGGCTTTTGCTTACAAGCAATTGCCCAATCATAGGCAGTTGCTTTTTTTGTTCTCAACTTTCAATCAGCAATCATTTTAAACTATATGAATAATCAAAGGAGCAAATAAAGATGAAAAATAAAGGATTAATGGCAACAGTTATTGTTATTTTACTATTTTTGGGGGCGACGCTGGTCTATCAATTAGGGATGAGCCGAGGCAACAATCAAGCAGCAACCACCACCACGACAACAAGTGAAAAAGCTGAGAAGACGGTCGGTATTTTGCAATATGTCAGTCATGAAGCGTTAGATGCAATCACGAATGGAATCAAAGAAGGTTTAAAAGAATCGGGATACACGGAAGGGGATAACTTGACGATTGAATTCCAAAACGGTCAAGCAGATCAAAGCAAGTTAGCAACCATGAGTCAGCAGTTGCTGAACAAAAATGCCGATGTATTAGTTGGCGTGGCTACACCAGCCGCTCAAGCATTGGCGAATGTGACGCAAGATGTTCCAATCGTCTTGGGTGCGGTAACGGATCCTGTCGGTGCAAACTTAGTTGTAGACATGGACAAACCTGGCGGAAATATCACAGGTGTTTCAGATAAAGCCCCTGTCGGTGCACAAATCAAATTAGCAAAAGAGATCATGCCAGATGCTCAAACCGTTGGTATCTTATATTCTTCGACTGAGGACAACTCAAAATACCAAGTAGCTGAGGCGGAAGATGCAGCCACTGAGAATGGGCTGACAACGAAAAAATATGCTGTTCCTTCAAGCAATGAAATTGCCCAAACCGTTCAGGTCATGGCACAAGAAGTTGACTTTATTTATATCCCGTTAGACAATACAATTGCCAATGCCATGCAAACTGTTGTAGGGGAAGCCAATAAAACCAAAACGCCTATCATTACATCGGTGGATACCATGGTCGAACAAGGTGGTTTGGCAACAGTTGGTCAAGATCAATTCACGATTGGTGTCGAAACAGGCAAAATGGTCGCAGCTATTTTAGATGGTACTTCAGAACCAGCAACTACACCTATTTATACATTTAGTGATGGAGAAACAATAATCAATCAAGCGCAAGCTGATTTCTTAGGCATCACGATTCCAGATAGCATCAAACAAGATGCAACATTGGTTAACGGCGATGACACCACAGAATCATCAAACGCAGAGTAACGTACTTACCACGACCAGTTTTCTTCAATGCAACTGGTCGTGAAAGATAATGGAGGAAGCAAAATGATCGTATCAGCAATCGGCCAAGGCTTATTATGGGGAATTCTTGGTTTAGGTATTTTTATGACATATCGTATTTTAAATTTTCCAGATATGACAACGGAGGGTTCTTTTCCGCTTGGCGGCGCGGTTTGTGTCACAGCTATCACGCATGGCGTATCACCCGTATTTGCTACTTGTTTGGGGGTTTTGGCAGGTATGTGCGCTGGCTGTGTAACTGGCCTGCTTTATACCAAAGGAAAGATTCCAGTTATCTTAGCGGGGATCCTGGTAATGTCTGCATTGAATTCTGTGATGTTGTTTGTGATGCAATCCCCCAACTTATCCTTATTGAATCAGCCAAAAATCCAAGATTTTTTTACTCGATTAAACTTGCCAAACTACTATGATACAGTCATCATTGGCCTGATTATGGTGATTTTGATTGGCGGCGTTTTATTGTATCTGTTTCACACCAACCTGGGTCAAGCTTATATTGCTACTGGCGACAACGAAGAAATGGCCAAATCGATGGGTATCAATACTGACCGCATGAAAATTTTGGGCTTGATCGTATCCAATGGTGTGATCGCATTGTCTGGGGCGTTGATTGCCCAAAATGATGGTTACGCGGATGTCAGCAAAGGTATTGGTGTGATCGTGATTGGTTTAGCTTCAATCATTATCGGTGAAGTGCTTTATGGCGAATTGACACTAGTGGAACGCTTGATTGCCATTGTCATCGGCAGTATTATTTATCAATTGTTGATTCTATTTGTGATCAAAGCAGGGTTTGATACAACGTATCTGAAAATCTTCTCTGCCATTGTGTTAACGATCTGCTTACTGATCCCACAACTAAAACAAGCGCTGCACTTGCGCACAGGCTTTGAAACGGAGGACGAATAATGTTACAGATCAATAAGGCAACCAAAGTAGTCGGCAACGGTCCTCATGAAAAGAAAGTGTTACTGAATAAAGTTGATTTGACCTTGCAGCCAGGCGAATTCGTGACAGTGGTGGGAGGGAATGGTGCTGGGAAAAGTACCTTGTTCAACTGTATTTCTGGAACATTGCCACTAACAAGCGGACAAATCACGATCGATGATCAAGATGTGACCAATCTATCAGAAGAAAAGCGGGCACGCTATCTGGCCCGCGTGTTTCAAGATCCTAAAATGGGGACGGCACCACGAATGACTGTTGCGGAGAATTTATTGCTGGCACAAAAAAGAGGCCAAAAACGCAACTTGCAATTGCGCCAGCTGCAAAGTCAACGAGAAGATTTTTATGCATTGTGCCAACAAGTAGGCAATGGATTGGAAAATCATCTTGATACGCCGACCGGCAATTTATCTGGTGGACAGCGGCAAGCCCTGAGTTTGCTGATGGCAACAATCCAGACACCAAAATTGTTGTTGCTAGATGAACATACAGCCGCATTAGACCCCAAAACATCAAAGCAATTGATGCAAATCACAGCCGAAAGAGTAGCGGAGCAACGGTTAACGTGCTTGATGATCACGCATCGCATGGATGATGCATTAAAGTACGGCAATCGTTTGATTTTATTACGCAAAGGTGAAATCGTTAAAGATCTATCTGCAGAGGAAAAAGCGGCACTTAGTCTGCAAGAACTATTATTGTTCTTCGAGGATGATTTGTAAAACGTTGTTGTATCAACCTTTTTTAGGTAAAATTGCAAACAATTGAAAAATAACAGAAAAAATCATTGACAACTTTCATGAGAAATCCTATACTTAGGTCAATCTTACATCAGTTTGGAGCGAACTATTATGCAAAAACAATTGCAAACGACCCCCTCACAACTGAATAAATATTACTTTAGCTATTTTAGATAGGTTTGTATTCATGAAGACATGGATGCAAACTACACGTTTGTATCTATGATGGCTAGGGCATTTCGTAATGAATTCGCAGCCACGTAGATCGTAAAATCTATAGTGGCTATTTTTTATATTCGCATATCAGCTGATATGTAATGTTTAAAGGTGTTCACTGTAGATTCTGACAATTTACGGTGGACATCTTTTTTTGTTGAAGGGAATGAAACAAATGGAACAAATGATTTCTGGGCACACACGTTTAGCAGCTTTATTTGCAAAACCAGCGCGGCACAGCATATCGCCTGCGATGCACAATCTGTCTTTCGCAGAAGAAAAGATTGATGCAATCTATCTTGCCTTTGATGTTGAGCCAGAAAACTTGGCAACAAGTATTGAGAGTATTCGTACACTGGATCTGTTAGGCGTCAATTTATCAATGCCCCATAAAATGGCAGCTGTGCCATTAGTGGACGAATTATCACCAGCTGCATCCTTGATCGGTGCAATCAATACAATCGTTAATCAAAACGGTCATCTGATTGGACATAATACAGATGGTATTGGTTTTATGCGTGCATTAGCCGCAATCGAGGTGTCGATCATTGGTGAAACCATCACAGTTATCGGTGCTGGCGGTGCAGCGACAGCGATTATCAGCCAAGCGGCACTAGATGGCGTGAAGAAAATTCAAGTGTTCAATCGCAAAGATGATTTTTATCCAGTAATTGAAGTGAAATTGCAAGAAATCGCGCAACAGACAGGATGCCAGATCTCATTGCAAGATTTAGACGATCAATTGGCTTTGGCCAATGCTTTAGCCCAAAGTCAGCTGCTTGTCAATGCAACTGGTGTTGGAATGAAGCCCAATGAGAATCAAAGTCCTTTGAAGGACAACTCGCTATTGCGAGAAACATTGGCAGTGTACGATGTCATCTATAATCCGCGGGAAACCAAATTATTACAAGATGCCAAAGCCGTTGGTGCCAAAACTGCAAATGGATTAAGCATGCTTCTCTATCAAGGAGCCGCTGCTTTTGAATTATGGACAGGCAAGCAAATGCCTGTCAAAAAAGTACAAGCATTGATTGAAATGTTATAAAAAAATTTAATTGAAAGTAGGAAATGAAAAATGATCGTGATTATGAAACCAGGCGCAACTGCCGAACAAGTAGAAGTTGTTGTAACAAGAATCAAAAAAGAAGGATTAGATGTTCAAGTCAACCAAGGAAAAGAGCAAGTGGTGATTGGCTTAAAAGGGGATACGCGATTGATTCAAGATGTTGCATTCCGCAGTTACGAAGGGGTGGAAGATGCAATACGTATTTCAAACACCTACAAATTGACTTCTCGTGAATTTCATCCTCAAGATACAGTCGTTGATGTGGACGGCGTGAAAATCGGCGGCGGCAACTTTGTGACGATGGCTGGTCCTTGTTCGATTGAAGGCCTTGAACAAATTCGTGAATGTGCACGCATCGCAAAAGCCGGTGGTGCAACGATTTTACGTGGGGGTGCTTTCAAACCTCGGACATCGCCATACGCATTCCAAGGGTTAGAAGAAGAAGGCTTGAAGTACATTCGCCAAGCAGCTGATGAAACTGGGATGAAAGTCATTACTGAAGTCATGGATGAAGGCCATATCGATATGGTTGCTGCTTACAGTGATATTTTACAGATCGGCGCCCGCAATATGCAAAATTTCAAATTGTTATCAGCTGTTGGGAAAACAGGCAAACCAATTGGTTTGAAACGCGGTATTTCTGGGACGATCGATGAGTGGTTGAATGCAGCTGAATACATTGCCGTTCAAGACAAGAGTGAAGTTATCTTCATCGAGCGCGGGATTCGGACATACGAAACAGCGACCCGAAACACATTTGACCTAAGCGCTGTGCCAATCATCAAAAAATTGAGCCACTTCCCAATCATCGTGGACCCAAGTCATGGCACAGGTATTTGGGATCTAGTTCCACCAATGGCAAGAGCGGGTGTTGCTGCCGGGGCAGATGGAATGATCGTTGAGATTCACCCTGATCCAGCAAATGCTTGGTCAGATGGCCCCCAATCACTGAACGAAAAAACATACATGAGAATGATGAAAGAAGTCAACATTATGGAAAAAGCCATGAAAGAAATCAAATCACTGTAAAAAAGACAAAATAATGAGGTGTAGGTAGATGTTACACATAAACTTAAATGATCAATCATACGATATCATCATCGAAGCAGGTGCTTTCAAAAAGGTGGGCAGTTGGGTCAATCAATTATGGCATCCACAAAAAGTTGCTGTGATAACCGATAGTCATGTTGCGCCACTCTATGGTGAAGCCCTCTTGACGGCTTTGAAGTCCCATGACTTTGATGCAACGTTGCTAGTGGTTCCAGCAGGTGAAAAAAGTAAATCGCTGCTGCAAGCGACTGCATTATATGATCAATTGGCCGCATTCGGCATGACCCGCAGTGATGGCATCATTGCTTTGGGTGGGGGTGTCATTGGTGATTTAGCAGGTTTTGTGGCTTCTACTTACATGCGCGGCGTACACTTTTTGCAAATTCCTACTAGTTTGTTGGCACAAGTCGATTCGAGTATCGGCGGAAAGACGGCTGTTAATACGGACTCTGCCAAAAATCTAGTTGGGACCTTTTCTCAACCAGAAGGGGTTTTGATCGACCCAGAACTGTTGGCTACGTTGCCGATCAAGAGAGTGCAAGAAGGAATTGCAGAAATCATTAAATCAGCCGCAATCGCTGATCCAATACTTTGGCAAACACTTGTAGACTTGACGGATGAAACAGATCTATTGGTACATGCCACTCACGTGATCACAGAAACCTTGAAGGTCAAACAACAGGTCGTGGAGGAAGATCCTTTTGACCATGGCAGTCGATTGACATTGAATTTCGGCCACACCATTGGCCATGGCTTAGAAAAATTAGCCGCTTTCGGCGGTCTCAGTCACGGCGAAGGTGTAGCGATCGGGATGGTGATGATTACGCAGCACGCGGAAGAAAAAGGCCTTTCCCCACAAGGTATCACAGAAGAACTGATCACTATGATCCGTAAATTCAATTTACCAATTGCTGTACCTGATGTTGATCGATCTGCATTGTTTGAAGCCATTACCCATGACAAAAAAGCCCGCGGCAAGCAAATCAAAATCATCTTGCTAGAAGCAATTGGAAAAGCAAAAATCGTCACGATTCCTACAGAAGACATCAAAAACTACTTATTATAAGAAGGAAGGTTATCTATCATGCGTTATATTACAGCTGGAGAATCACATGGTCCAGAACTAACAGCAATTATTGAAGGCTTGCCTGCGGGATTGCCATTGACTGCCGAGGATATCAATCATGAGTTAGCAAGAAGGCAAACTGGATATGGCCGTGGCGGCCGCATGTTGATTGAAAAAGACCAAGTCAAAATTACTTCTGGCGTTCGACATGGCAAGACGCTTGGTTCACCTGTGACAATGATCGTTGAGAACAAAGATTGGAAAAATTGGACCAAAGTCATGGCAATTGAAGCAGTCCCAGAAAAAGACCGTAAATTAAGACGAGTGGCACGTCCTAGACCCGGTCATGCGGACCTAGTCGGTGGCATGAAATACCACCATCAAGATCTGCGGAACGTCTTGGAGCGGTCCTCAGCCAGAGAAACAACGATGCGGGTAGCTATTGGTGCAATCGCAAAAAAAATCCTAAAAGAACTAGGGATCGATGTCGCTGGACATGTCACGATGCTAGGTGGGATCAAAGCGACGATTCCTGATGGATTGACGGTCCAAGAAATTGCAGAACGGTCTGAAGCATCTGAAGTACGGGTTCTTGATTCTTCTGTTGAAGAAGAAATCAAGCAACTGATCGATCAAACCAAGAAAAATGGCGATACCATTGGTGGCGTCGTGGAAGTATTGGTTGGCGGCGTTCCCGCAGGATTAGGCAGTTATGTGCAATGGGATAAAAAACTCGATGCCAAAATTGCCCAGGCGGTTGTCAGTATCAACGCTTTTAAAGGTGCAGAATTTGGTGTAGGTTTCGAGGCAGGTGCTTTGCCAGGATCAAAAGTCATGGATGAAATCTTATGGGATGAACAAATCGGCTATACCCGCCGCAGCAATAATTTAGGCGGCTTTGAAGGTGGGATGACCAACGGCGAACCAATTGTTGTTCGTGGCGTAATGAAACCTATCCCAACCCTTTATAAACCATTGCAAAGCGTGGATATCGATAGCAAAGAACCTTATAAAGCAAGCGTAGAGCGTTCGGACAGTACTGCGGTACCGGCTGCGAGTGTGGTCTGTGAAAATGTGGTAGCGACAGTTGTTGCCAATGAGATTTTAGAAAAATTTCCAAGTGATTCTTTCGCAGAATTGCAAATCGCCGTCAAAGACTACCGCGATTATTTATTGCATTATTGAAGAGAGCCAAATAAAAGAAACAAAGGAGAAGCGAAGGATGACACAGCGAATCTTGATTGCGGGTCTTGGATTGATCGGCGCATCATTGGCAAAATGTATAAAAAAGGAACATTCGAAGAGTTATCTGATGGGCTGGGATCATTGTCCAGCGACAAATGAGATTGCGCGTCAAACATCTCTCGTGGACGAAGTCCCAGCTTCTTTCGATCAGGGCGCGGTACAAGCAGATTTCATTTTACTAGCATTGCCTGTGGAAATTACCAAAACTTATTTGGCCCGTTTGGGTGAATTGTCACTTAAACCAAATGTTTTGGTGACCGATACTGGTAGTACAAAAGCTGAAATCAGCCAATATGCCCAGCAGTTTTCTTTTGATTTTATCGGCGGTCATCCAATGGCTGGCTCTCATAAATCAGGCATTCAAGCAGCTGATGCTGATTTATTCGAAAATGCGTATTATATATTTACCCCCCACGATACTACCCGACTACCCGAACTTGAAGTGCTTTTTAGTGGAACCCGTGCGAAGTATGTGACGCTAAGTCCAGAAGAACATGACCAAATCACTGGTATGCTCAGCCATTTGCCGCATATTATTGCTTCTGGTTTGGTCAATCAAGCAGATACATTCAATCAACATCATCCGCGGGCACAGCAATTGGCTGCAGGCGGCTTTCGGGATATCACTAGGATCGCTTCTTCCGATCCTAGGATGTGGACGGATATTTTGTTGAGCAATCGGCAAACGTTGCTGACAATGATCGAAGAGTGGCAAGACCGAATGTCGACAATCGCCAAATGGCTGCAAACAAAGGATGAAGCGGCAATCTATGCTTTTTTTGAATCAGCAAAAGAGACCCGTGACCAGTTGCCGATTCATCAAAATGGAGCCATTCCTGCGTTTTATGATTTGTTTATTGATGTGCCCGATTACTCGGGTGTTGTGGCAGAAGTTACAGGATTACTGGGAGAACATCATCTGTCACTGATCAACCTGAAAATCTTAGAGAGCCGCGAAGAGATCCATGGTGTGCTCCAGATTTCTTTTAAAAACCAAACCGATTTGCTGTTGGCCGAACAGTTGATCAACAAAAAAACGACATACACGTGTCGGATCAAATAGGAGAATACGATGAAATTAGTCAAAGCTACACATTTAAATGGGTCGATTGCTGTACCCGCTGATAAGTCCATTTCTCACCGCAGTATTATGTTCGGTGCATTAGCCGAAGGAACCACGACGGTGCACAACTTTCTAAGAGGAGAGGATTGCTTTAGCACTTTGCATGCCTTTCAACAATTAGGTGTGCCGATTCATGATGACGGAAAAACCATCACGATCGAAGGGCAAGGTTTCAATGGACTCAAGCCGGCAAAATCAGCGATCGATATCGGCAATTCTGGTACAACGATTCGTTTGATGATGGGGATCCTAGCTGGTCAGTCTTTCCAAACGATCATGTATGGCGATGATTCACTGAACCGCCGCCCCATGAATCGTGTCATGCTGCCATTAAGTGAGATGGGTGCACAACTAGAAGGTGCGCAAGAAACAGAATTTCCGCCGATCACTATTTCGGGAAATAGTGACTTAAAACCAATCACTTATCATATGCCAGTGGCTAGCGCGCAAGTGAAATCCGCCATTATTTTTGCAGCCTTGCAAGCGCATGGGACATCAACGATTATAGAAAAAGAAGCCAGTCGCAACCATACAGAGGACATGATCCGGCAGTTTGGGGGTTCGATTACCACAGAAGGCAAGACAATCACAGTGACGGGACCGCAAATGTTTCAAGGACAGGAAGTCATTGTACCAGGTGATATTTCTTCGGCTGCTTTCTTTTTGACAGCTGGTGCGATCATGCCAGATAGCCACATCACATTAACCAATGTCGGCATCAATCCGACGAGAACCGGAATCATTGACGTGTTGACAGAGATGGGGGCGGATATGAACATGCGCAATCAAGACGTGCAAAATCAATCCGCTACGATTGATATTCGGTCTTCTCAGTTAACGGGGATCACGATTTCCGGTGATATCATTCCACGGTTGATCGATGAGCTACCAATCATTGCGCTATTGGCCACACAAGCGCAAGGGACAACTGTCATTAAAGATGCTGAAGAATTAAAAGTCAAAGAAACCAATCGCATTGATGCGACAGCAGAGGAATTACAAAAAATAGGCGCGCGTATCACGCCCACCGCCGATGGATTGATCATTCATGGGCCAACGAAGCTCCATGGTGGACATGTCTCGAGCCGCGGAGATCATCGTATCGGTATGATGCTGCAGATTGCAGCACTATTGACGGATGAAGATGTCACTTTGGATCGCGCAGAAGCAGTGGCTGTTTCATATCCCCACTTCTTTGACGATGTACGTACGTTGGCACAAGGTGGTGAATCAAAATGAACGGAATTGTTTTGATTGGCTTCATGGGTGCTGGAAAGACAACGATTGGCGGTCTTTTAGCAAAAGAAACGGGCATGATGCAAATCGATTTTGATGATTTGATCACAGCGGAAATCGGGATGAGTATCCAAGACTTTTTTGCTTTACATGGGGAATCAGCCTTTCGTGAAATCGAGACACGAATATTGGCGCAAACGTTGACGCGCCCAGAAATCATTTCTACTGGGGGTGGTATCGTACTAAAAGAAGAAAATCGGCAACTTTTAAAAAAAATGCCTCGGGTAATTTATTTAAAAACCGATCCGGCAGAATTGATCAATCGGTTACAGGCTGATACCAAAAATGTACGGCCATTGGTTTTATCGAAAACCCCTACTGAAATTTTGGCTGTTTATCAACCTCGAATTCCATTTTATGAAGAAAGTGCCTCATTGGTGGTGGAAACTACAGGGAAAGCCCCCCATGAGATCGTGACCGAAATCTTAGCTAAAGTAGGTGAATAGTATGCAAATTGGCTATTTAGGACCAGAGAACTCTTTTACGTATTTGGCAGCCAGAGAAGCATTTGCGCATGAAACATTGGTTCCTTATCCCTCGATCCCTTTATGCATCCAAGCGTTGGTGAATGGCGTTATTGACCGCTGTGTTGTGCCCAATGAGAATTCTCTGGAAGGATCTGTTCACGCAACGATCGATACTTTATTCCGAGAACAACAGCTTTCGATCGAAAAAGAAATCATTTTGCCTATCAATCATCAATTGGTGGTAGCTGATCGCAAAGATATGTCACGTCAACCGATCAAGCGCATCATTTCTCATCCGCAAGCATTGGCACAATGTACAAATTATTTAAATCGCTATTATCAAGATGCTGTGATTGAAGCAGTTGCTTCTACAACGACGGCTGCATTATATGTCAAAAATCATCCCGAAGAAGCCGTAGCAGCGATTGCATCTAAGGAAGCCGCCACTGCCTATCAATTGCGGGTCGAAGCAGAAAATATCCAAGATGTATCTTTCAATCAGACTCGATTTTGGGTCATGCAGCATGTACCAGCAACCTTGCAGCACTTGTCTGATCAGGCGGATAAAGCCACGATTTTTGTGACGTTGCCTGCCAATCAACCAGGTAGTTTGCACAAAATTTTGGCTGCCTTTGGCTGGCGTGATATTGATTTAAGCAAGATTGAATCGCGCCCTTCGAAAACGACCCTTGGTGAATACTTTTTCGTGATCGATCTTGTTGTAGACAAACCGATTCAACTGATTGCGAATGCATTTGAAGAAATTCAACTTTTAGGCGGCACTGTCCACTTACTTGGTGTGTATCCTATTACAGAAAAGAGGATGAGCAAAGGTGAAAAGACAAATGACAATCAAACCTTGTGATGATGCTGCTTTGTTGGCCTCTTTTCATCGGGATGTGCAAGAAGCGCATCATCAATGGTATCCTGAGTTGTTTAAGCCCTTTGATCATGCAGTGATGACGTGCATGATCAAACAACAAGTGGCATCGACTGCCCACTTTTTTTATGTGGCGTATCTTGATGCATCCCCTTGCGGATTTGTTCATTTGGAAGATAGCCATCGCGATGAGAACGCCATCATGTATGAACGCCACTTCATGGAATGTGCAGCGATAGCTGTTTTGCCCGATGCGCAAAAATTAGGTGTCGGTCGCTTCATGCTGCATGCAGCCGAACATCTTGCCAAAGAAAAAGGCTACAAAGGGATTTCGTTGAATTTCTGGTCTGCCAATCAAGTGCAATCTTTTTATGAGGACGCCGGTTATCAGATTTTTCGACAATGTGCATTTAAAGGACTATAACGCTGCTATTTTTCCTAGAAAAAGATTAAATTTTAAAAAAACAGCTTTCTTTCTGTAATGGGTAAGGTATCCTTATAGACAGAAAGCTATTTTATTGGAGGAAAACCGCAATGAGTCGGATGGAACGAAATAAACAACTACATAAGAAACTTGCACAAGAAGAACAGCAATCGACAAAAGAAAGTATTTTTGCCAGGAGAACTCGGCAAAAAGCTGTGGACTCTTCCGAAGTGCAATCAAGAGAGGAATCAATACAGGAATCAATAGAGGGATCACAGCCTGATCAATCTGCCGGCAGTCGGCGGACAACTGGTCATTCTTTCAATATCAAGCCATCCCGCACTCATGGTGGAGATACGAAAGGAAAGGACAACTACCGGCCGCATTCAGCGCATCAGAAAACCAACAGTTATACAAAAGAGCAAAATGTGAAACAAAAACCGAAGCAAAAAGTCAAACAGCAAAAATCGAAAAAGAAAAGAAGACATCCGATTTTAAGGATTGTGTTTCGGGTATTGCTTTTTATTCTGATTTATTCGATTGGTGCCTTTATTGTAGGACAACAAGTTGCAAGAAGTGATTCTTCAATCCCAAAAGATGACACAGAGACATTCAATGGGGTGACTTCTGCTGATGGCAGCAACAATATTTTGCTTATCGGCAGTGATAGCCGTGAAGGAGAGACAGGTCGAGCGGATACGATCATGGTCTTGCAGTTGGATGGTCCTAGTGGCAAACCCAAACTGGTCTCATTCATGAGGGATACTCTGGTAACGATCCCGGGCTATGGGGAAAACAAAATCAATGCTGCTTATGCATTTGGTGGTGCAGATCTAGTTAGACAAACATTAGCTGAAAACTTTGGTATCAATACCAAATACTACACGAAAGTTGATTTCCAGTCGTTTGAGAAGGTTATTGACACTTTGTTTCCGACAGGGGTCTCGATCAATGCCGAAAAAGATATGAGCAAAAACTTAGAAGTTGCGATCAAAAAAGGACAGCAAGATATGAATGGACTTGAATTGTTGCAATATGCCCGCTTTCGAATGGATGAAGAAGGTGATTTTGGGCGCGTCCGTCGGCAACAACAAGTGATCGATGCGATATTCAGTGAAATGAAAAATCCTGTCTCCATCTTGAAGCTCCCCTATGCTGCGGGTAAAGTGCTGGGGTATGCGTCGACGAACTTGCCAGTTACATTCCTACTGAAAAATACATTCTCGATTGCTAGAGGTGCAGGTGGAATCGATCGATTGACCGTACCCGTGGATGATTCATGGCAGTATGGGAATTCGGCAACAGCAGGCAGCGTTTTGGTGGTTGATTTACAAACGAATCAGCAAGCGATCACCGATTTCTTCAACCAGAAGTAAATAGCAAATGTTTTTGAAAATCATTTGAAAGCCTGCAAAATTGTGCTATATTATTAATGACGTTTGAAATATGTTGAAACGAGGAAAAAGAATGAAATTAGCCGTTGTTACTGACAGTACCGCTTATCTGCCGGAACGGATCAAGAATCATGAAGATTTGTTTGTCATCCCGATCCCTGTTATCTTAGATGGAAAAATCTATAATGAAGGTATCGACATTGAAGCGGATGAATATTACGCACTTTTGAAAAACAGCAAAGAATTCCCAACAACTTCTCAGCCCGTTTTGGGTGAGGTTATGTCACTGTATACATCGCTGCGTGATCGTGGTTACGATACAATCATCAGCATTCACTTATCAAGTGGTATTTCTGGATTTATCAATACATTGTATGGCATCAAGGATGAAATCGAAGGGATTGAAATCATTCCGTATGATTCAAAAATCACTAGTATGCCAATGGGACACATGGTAGAAGCCGCCTTAGATCTTTCACAACAAGATCGCTCACTCGCTGATATATTGGCACATCTAGATATCATCCGAGAAAATACCTACGCCTACTTGATCGTTGATGATTTGAACAATCTCGTTCGCGGCGGCCGCTTGACGAACGGTGCCGCATTGATTGGTGGTTTATTGAAAATCAAGCCGATTCTAACTTTTGACGAAGGAAAAATCGTCCTTCATGAAAAAGTCCGTTCTAGCAAAAAAGCCTTTAATCGTGCCGAAGACATTATTGGTCATCGGGAAGCGGATATTGCTTATCCAGTGAAATTTTATGTGATTCATGCCAATAATTTGGCTGTTGCACAAGAAGAAAAAGCAAAGCTGCAGCTTAAATATCCAACTGCTGAAATTGAAATTGGTCATTTTGGCCCAGTTATCGGCACACATTTGGGAGAAAAAGCCATCGGTATTGCCATTTCTGCCCAATAACTAGTCTGAACTTTTATTTATACACGTGGCATTATTTTTATCAATTTGTACTTTGAACATTGCGTCAGTTAGGACTTGTCCCTAATTGGCGCTTTTTCTCTGATAACCGCCAGTAATGCGGTTTAAACCCAAAAAGTATATTGCTTGAGTATCGGTAGATGGATATCTATACTAAGGATATCATCAAATGTATTTAGTGTAAGGAGTGTTCATGTGAAATTACCCGAAGATCATCAACATCAATCAGTGATCAAAGTTGAAAAATATGACCAAATCGATGGCCGCAATGCGTTGCAGACAGATGCAAAAGCACTTTCTTTAGGCCTAGATCCTGCCAAGGATCCCAATGATATCATGGGAAAAATCTGGCACGAAAATAGTGATTCTTCCTTATCCTCGGAAGAACTGCCGTTGACACGAATCTTGGATATGGCTATTTTGACAGCACAATCTAGTCTGTATTTTCAAGAGGCCTATCGTCACGAGAAATTTTATGATCCAGAAAACCCGTTGGTGGATATCATTGGCTTGCAAGGCAATCGAATGACCGTTGAAGTCGACACAGATAATCCCAATATCGATGAGGATATTTTGACGTTCTACGATACTTTGCAAAAAAATGGTGAATTGATCGGCGAACGGTTTAAAATTCTCAAACGATTACTTGAAGATTTAGGCTACTAAGAAAAGGAGCGGATAAATATGGACCATTTCATCTCTCCATATGCAGTGACAACAGGACGTACCTTTAGTAAGTTAGAAGGAATGATGATTTGGCAAAAACCAGCCAGCCATCAAACCAGTGAAGAAGAGCTGCGGATCGCATCGGAAATTGCCGAAAACTGGAATGATCCTGAATTAAAACTATTCAATATCTTGCTGGAAGGGGATGCCGGTTCGGGAAAAACACAGCTAGCAAAAGCATTATCTGCCGATTTGCAATTACCTTATACAAAAATCACTTGTTTTGCAGATATGGATAAATCAGATATTTTTGGTGCTTTGCTGCCAGTGATCGACACGGATCAAGAAGAAGATAAGGATCTTTTGGATGCCATTTATCAAAGTGACTGCTTCAGTGATGTATTGCAGTTGATTGAAGGGCACTTTTCCCTTACACCGGAGCGTGCCAAAGCCAAATTTGCTGAATTGATCCAACGGATTGAAGAGGCAGAAGAAAACCCTGTGATTCGGTACAAATATTATCCTTCAGAGATTGTTCGCGCCATGGAAAAAGGCTATCTTTTAGAAATTCAAGAACCAACAGTGATCCGAGATGCATCTGTATTGGTTGCCTTGAATTCAGCTTTAGAGCAAAATGGCATGCTCAACATCCCTACAGGTTTTGTTCAACGACATCCGGATTGTGTAGTGGTCATTACCACCAATCGCAATTATCAAGGCAATCGCCCATTGAATGAGTCACTGCGAGATCGTATGCAACATGCGGAAAAGATGGATCTACCGCCTTTGGCTGTCATGGTTGCGCGTGGTATCGCCAAAACGGGTTATCAAAATCAAGCAGTTGCTGAAAAAATGGCCGAAATCATTCGGCTATTGGACATATCTGCCAAAGCAAATGCGATTAAAGGCGCAGCTGGTATGCGGTCTTACTTTTATTGGTTAAATGCAGTCAAACAAGGACAAAATCCCTTGCAATCGATCCATCAAAAAGTATTGTATAAAGTGACAACGGACACCAATGAATTGCAGCTCTTGCAAACGGCTCTTGATACGTCTGGGCTTTTGTCCCAATTGCGTTTGCTGTTTCATGGTCAACCACTGCAAGATTTCAAAAAGGCCGCTGCCCGTCAAATTTCAGCTGAGGAAGCAAACGAACGAGGAATCACTGATGAAGGGCAAGTGCATCTGACAGCAGCTACGACCGAAGAGCAAGCACAAGATGCCGCAGAAAATGAAGTACCAACAGCGGATCCGTCAGATCAAAAAGAGCAAGAAGAAACTGTCGAATCATCAGAAGCGGCAGCATTGTTCGAGAATGTTGATAATACAAGTCAGGAAGGGCAGGCTGCCTCTGGTAGTGAATCAGAAGCCAATGACCTCACAGATCACACATTGACGCTTACAGAATTTGAGGCGACCAACAAAGAAAAAAAAGCCAAGGCCTCTAAAACTGCCCGCGACGCTTTAAAAGAATCGATCCATGCGAAAGAGGGGTTGATCGTTCATCGACCAGCTGTTGATTTAAACCTGCGCAAACCTGCACAGGATTTACTCAAACCATTACACTCCATGATTGACGCTTTAGTCAAACAAACACAAGAATTGCTTGAGAACGAACGTGGCGCTGATTATAGCAAAGGACAATATACTGGTACACGATTTGATGCAAGCAAAATCGTGTACCAAGACCTGCGGACCTTTGACAAAAAGAACCCGCCGAATGAAACGCCATCATTGGCCGTAGCGGTACGTATCGATGAATCGGGTTCAATGATCAGAGAAGAGCGAATCAAGTATGCGCAACAAGCAGTCTTAGCATTGACCGCTTTTGCCGAACAAGTCAATATCCCATTGATGATCTATGGTGATACAGCGGATGCTTCCCCACGAGAAAAAACCTCTTTGTTTGCCTATAAAGAATTCGACGAGGGTTTTGATTTTGTTCAAGAAAAATTAATGACTATGAAACCGCGGCAAAACAACCGTGATGGGGCAGCGTTAAGGGTATTGGCAGACCGTGTCAGTCAACAAAGCGCGACAACCAAACTCCTCTTGAATATCAGTGATGGGCAACCCAAAGCACTGCCTGATTATACCGGAGAGAAGGCCAAAACCGACATTCAGACGGTCATAGCTGATTACGAACGCCAAGGTGTACTATTTTTAGCAGCAGCCATTGGGCAAGATAAAGAAGTCATCAAATCAATTTACGGTCCAGAACGGTTTATTGATTTGTCCCAGTTGCAAGAATTCCCGCAGCAATTGCTGCAACTTTTAGTAAGGTATTTATAAAGAAGAGAAACTACACGCAAACATGGCCTTTCAAATAAAGGACGTTTGCGTGTTTTTGATAATATTATTATGTAAACTATAAAATGAAAATAAAAAATAGCTTAAGCTACTTCACATAGGCGAACGTATGTTTTATACTAAAGAAAGTGAGTATAGGAGAAAGAAGTTGGCATAATCATGAAAACAGCATTAACGGTCGAGATGGAAGAAGCGCTCTATTATTATTGTCGTGAAAATAGTGACATCGTGGTCGAAGAAGTGGTGATGCCTGATGATCAAGGGATCGTCGATACACTCAGTTGCCGCTTAACTGCTGAGGAGGTATTTGAATGGCGCTGTTACGAATTAAAAGTTAGTTTAGCGGATTTTCGTTCAAAAGCAAAGCTTTCTTTTATCGGTCATTATAATTATTTTGTTTTGCCCAAAGCGTTATATGAAAAAGTCAAAGACCAGATTCTTCCTACGATCGGTGTATTGGTTTATCATCAGTTTGTAGAAAAAGATACTAGCAGAAAAGGCTACTTCAGCGTTGAAAAGAAGCCACAACGGCAACAACTGCAAGTCTCTGAAAAAGCGCTATTGTTCCGGTTGATTTCAGCGCAAGCAAGAGAAGTCAGCAAAGCCAAACAAACTGCTCGAGGACTAAGAGTCTTCTCGACAGAACGATTATATCAAGAATTGAAAAAAAGACAGCCAGCATATGATTTATTTGGCGGCGGCATCAATTACTATGATCGCTTTATAGAAGATACACAAAATCAAGCGACTGAAGCGTTAAAAGAAGAGTTGGCTGCAACAAGAGCAGCGTATGAAACTTTAGAGAAACGATTACTAGATGAACCAAAGGAAGGGTGAGAGGGGTGTACTATCCATATTTGCGGGGCAAACAATTCGATTTATTGGCCTTGAAATCTTTGCTGGAATCAGATTTGCTCTCTCGCAGTATCCAACCAATCATTGAGCCTGTAAAACAGTCAAAAGCCTTTTGGACAGTTGTTGATTTGCTGAAGCAAAAAAATCATCCTTGTTTTATTATCGATAATCCTTCAGCTGGTGATTTTCTGACTGATGAAGGATTGCAAGAATTAATTGCCATACCATTGCAGAAAGCAAGAATCGTCGATCAGCCAATCGAAACCTATGAAATATCACCTGATATGTGGATCATACACCAGGCTGAGGCAGCTTTAGAAAGCGACTGGCTAAATAATCAGATCCCGATTCTTTTGAGCAAAGAATTTCGTTTGTTGAATCGTGTCGCAGGACCCAAAATCATCATGGAAGATCCGTTTACGCGGTTGCCTAAGCATTCATTTTATACAGAATATGCTACTGAAATGTTTTCTTCACGAAAAAAAACATATCAACAACTAGGCTTTTATGGATATAGCGATTTTTCGATTGACAGCAAAATCTATTATGAATCTAGTTATCCGTCGAAACGTATCGCTATTCATTGGATCTTTCCAGATGCTACTGGCGAATTACATATTGCACATTTGGTTTCTGATGAAGATTTAGCCAATCAAAAGGCAAAATTTTTCCAAGTGATGGATCAATTGTCGCTTCATGAACAATCATTTCCCACGCAAACTCTAGGATTGCAGCTTTTGCAGGAATCGGTAGTGCAAGATAAATTTCCTGGTATGGGCGTTATCAGAAAAGCTTCAGTCATGAACCATTTAGAATTGGTCAGCCGATTGTGGGATAAATAATCATGGTCAATGTTGTTGATCTGTTGCAGTGCTTATTAAATTATGCGATAGGTCAACAGGATTATTGGTATCTGGTAAATATTTTTTCGCAAAAATGCGTCATTATTTATAATTTTCGGTCATGATTGCTTTTTGCACCGAAAATCAGTGTAATTTACCGTTTAAAGAGGGAGGTTAGCAGAGAATTTTAGTTTGTTGACGGTAAATGGAAATTATTTATATTTTAGTTTACATAATATATATTATACAAAGTTATATAGAAAAAAGAATAGCGATCAACAAGTCATTTTTATTTAACCAAGGTCCCTCCAACATGCTTTTTTAACACAAAAACCTCTCTTTTAACCTAAATTCTTTTATAAACATTAAAATATTTCTTTTTTTGGTTTTTGAGGATTCATTTCATATGCCAACAACCAACCAATGATTGATTCAATCATTGGTTGGTTCGCAGAATTCCTATATACGTTGGCCGTTTGATAATTTGATTCCAACGGTTCTTCGTTTGAGGTTGTTTCAATTTATGGCACTTATTTTTATCTGTACCTTGATGTGTTTGCGTACTTAATTATAGAAAATAATTGTTCCAATTAAAAATGTTCCATCATTGGCTATGGCCATTTATCTGAATCATCTATTTTGAAATCTTGTATGAACAAGAAACAACTAGTTGCAACGCGTTTAACTAGTTATATACGCATTTTTTGTCGAATCACTCTGAGTATACGAAATCATCATAAAGGGTAATCAGAATGTCAAAAAAAGAATAAAAATCATTTAGGGATACTTAATATGGTTTTTTTGCTGGCTTTTTATGTTTTTTATGACGCTGGTTTCATTGTTATATTATACATAGGGGCTGGTGCAACCTTCTTGGGTTTAATTCTCCTGTTCTATCCCCTCTTAAGCAGGCATAACCGATTTTCAAGTGTGCAATGAAGGCACATCGATAAAATGACTGAAACCGACTTTGAAGACTATACAACTTATTTATTGTCTAAACATCAGTTTGAAAAAGTCAGGCAGACAAAGGCCTATGGCGATCAAGGGATAGATGTGAGTGCTAAGAAAGACGGTGTTACTTATGGCATCCAATGTAAACGTTGGAAAAAGAATGTCGGTAATAAAGCCATACAAGAAGTTTATGCTGGTATTGGCTATTACTTCACTGGATAAGGCTATCGTTTTAACGAATAGCTATTTTACTGATTCTGCCAAAGAGCTGCCTCAAAGGTTAAACGTCGCGCTATGGGATCGATCGACCCTAACTAAAATGACCGAACATACAGCAACTTTGGATAAGAAATAAACGGTGCACCGTCATACTACTTGCTGATTGTTTGCCTATTTTCGTTATCAAAAGGATACACCCGACTCCCCTCACTTTTTTATTTTCTTCCTCACTTCTTTGAAACATGCACGTTTTGCGAACCAATCATTATCATGTAGATCAACAATATTTGGTTCAAAATCCACCTATTGCATGCATGAATGCAAATTTAAAAAACTGTTCGCTTTACAAAAGGGAACAAATGTTTGTATGATATAGATGAGAGGTGATTGTGATGGGTATGATACAGCCCTATGAGGATCGGAAGAAATTAAAGTGGCAAGGTTTTTTTCTTTCTGAACATACGACAGAGATTGATACAGAGACCCAACGGCAGTTTCACTGTCCACCAAAAGAAGCACTCTCGTCTGAAGAAATCAATCAGTGTTTATTTGAAGCAATGAAAAAAAATCGTGCGGTAGCGATCCAGCGAGAAGAAGTTGACCAAGAGGGTCACTATCCACCTGATATCACTGGTAAAATCAGCGGCTATGATTCCCTCGGTATTTATCTTAGTGGTGAATCAGTAGAAAAGATCCATTACGATGAGATTCGGCATGTGGCTTTTTTTGAGGATAAGAAATGGTTTGATGTGACGTGATAATCTGAAATCTATCGAAAGGACTGATCGATCTTGGAAACAATCAAAGGAACTGTCTCAAAAATCAAGATGCTTTCTTTTACGGCGTCTCCCCTCCTGCGCTTTACGATTGGTACGACCAACTGTTTGATTGCCAAGCATAGCTTGAACTTTTTGGGTGATGTAAAGGAAGGTATGTATGTCGTTGTTGGTGGTCAGTGGAATGCGCGTAAGCAGTTTGTGGTCCAGAAATATGCTGTGTATGGCAAGACGAGAATCATGTTGGATATGGACCATTATCGGCAATCTATCAAGGTGGTACAAAAATGAGAGCACAAGACTTACTCACAGCGTTATCGAATGGCATTGATCCAGAAAAGTTGAGCGGTATCTATTTGCAGTATCAAGAGAACCTAGTCCCCTTTACAACGATAGCTGTCGATAGCCATAATCAACTGATTCTATTTTTTGAACCAAATAAATCTGCTTTATCATTAAAGGAAGTATATACCCAGTTGATGTTGCACAAAAATTTGACCTTGCGTTATTGGGATGGCGAGCAACGGCAGAAAGTATATGGATTTCGTGAACAAGATGGAAAAATTATTTTTTAGCAAAACAAACACGCGTCACTTTCGACAACTATGATCAAATATTGTATGCTAAAGAAAACAAGAACGGAGTTTTTATGATGGCCAGACAACACATCACTGAAATCAGCTTTGCCAAGGTATACCCCCTCTATATCGCTAAAGTTGAAAGAAAACAACGATCAAAAGATGAAGTAGATGATATTATTCACTGGTTGACGGGATATGATGAAGATGGAATCCAACAGCAAGTTTCCGCAGCTGTTTCTTTGGCTGATTTTTTTGCGCAAGCGCCAGCGTTGAACCCTGCTAGAAAAACGATCACTGGCGTCATTTGTGGTATTCGTGTGGAAGATATTCAAGAGCCTATGGTGCAAGAAATTCGTTATTTGGATAAATTGATCGATGAATTGGCAAAAGGCAAAGCGATGGATAAAATATTACGCTAAATCAACAAGAAAATATGGGTTCAGATATGTTTGTTTTTTTGCTGCTGAATCGTTATACTAAGAGTACCTTGGCAGGGGCATACGCCTATCCCCCCTATCTGTTTGCTACATTACAGATAGGGGGCTTTTTTTATTTATATAGTTGGTAACAGGTCCCCTTACAGCAAGTGGCCTAGCAACGCATTAACTGACACGAAATAAATAAATAAACCTGCGATATCTTTGATCGATGTAATGATTGGCGCCGAACCTGCCGCTTGGTCAATATTTAGTTTAATCAAGACAAAAGGTACCAAGAAACCTAATGCAGCGGCAAGTGTCATGGCAAAGACTAACGATATGCCTACTGCCACGCCTAACATGGGTATTCCCTGCCAAACAGATGCAGCCAAACCAGATATGACCCCAACAATCAAGCCCAAACTAAAGCCAATCCATACTTCTTTTAAGAAATATTTGGTAAATTTCGATAGATCGATATGCCCTAACGACATCCCTCGAACGAATACAGTTGAAGATTGCGTGCCGACATTTCCACCCATATCCATGATCAATGGGATGAAAATAGCGACTGCTGCCACAGATTCTAATGTTTGTTCGAATTCATCAATCACCACACCAGCTAAAAGTCCAGCCATTAAGGTAATGACTAAAAATGGCAAACGTACTTTCCAAATCTGCCAAACATTGCCATTGATCAACACATTGCTGCGATCCGCTTCATTGGATGCAACGTCCACTAATCCTGCTTGGTTGAACATATCTTCTGTCGTTTCCAATTCCAAAATATCAATGGCATCATCCACAGTCATGATTCCGACTATCCGTGCTTCGCGATCGACAACAGGCAATGCAATGACATCAAGTTCGTTCAATAAGCGCGCTGCTTCTTCTTGATCAGTATTTGTAAAGACGTAGATCACTTCACGTGACATAATGTCGCTGATCAGCTGATCTCCTTGAGCAATCAATAATTCTTTTAATGACAATACGCCCTGCAGCTTTTTCGTTTGATCAGTAACATAGAGTGTATAAATCGTTTCTTTTTCTTTTGCTTGCGACCGAACTTTTGCCAAGGCTGCATCAACAGTCATCTCTTTTTTTAAAGTAATAAATTCAGGCGTCATTAAGCGACCAGCAGTCTCTCGCTCATAGCCTAAAAGCAGATTGGTAGCAGCTCGTTCAGCATCCGTCAGTGATTGCAGCAACTTTTTGGTCACGCTGGCAGGAAGTTCATCTAATAAACGGACCCGAACATCAGGGGCCATCTTATTGATAAATTCCGTTGCGCCCTCATCAGTGAAAGAACGTAATAAATGATGTTGCGCGGACGGCTGCAGTTCCTCGAACAATGCTAAGGCTTTGTCTTTTGGCAATAATCGGAAAACAATCACTTTTTCATTGGTTGATAATTGGGAGAAAATTTGTAATAGCGGTAACTCCTCGATCGTTAAGAGTAATGTTTTTAAGGCTTCTGTATTGTTTGTGTGTAAATGATGCAAAAAAGTCTCTTCCATTGTTACCATCTCCTTCTTAGTGGGTTTGCTTGGCATGTATCATCTGAAAAATCTCTAGTCTATCTCTAAGACGCATTGTTATGACCTATATTGCTTTTTGTGCATGGATGAAATGCCCAAGAACAAAGTCAATCTAAAAGATGAATGACTGGTCTTTTATGTAATCCTAGCGCAACTAATTTTTATAAGCAACAAAAATCATTTTCGATAATTTTTTTATATCCATTGAATAATAACAGCTATCAATGTTTTGCTTGAACTCATCCGGATTTGTTATATAATAAACCAAGGTTAAACAAAAAAGAAAAGGATAGCGATATGAAAAAAAAGAAACGTACTATTGGCAGTTTGATTGTGATTGGGATGATTGGTTTGGCACTTTGGGGACAACAAACCTTCTTCTCGCCTTCTGAAGAAGCCCAACCCACAATCAGTGCCTCTGAGTCAGAACTGGCGAGATTGTCATACGATGGCACACAGACGATCGAAGTCAACCATAATCAACCGACTTTTTCTGAGGCACAACTGTCTATCAAAGATGGAGCTTGGGCGCGTTATGGGGAATTAGATACACTTAACCGAGCAACATCAGCTGAAGCTATGCTGAATCAGTCATTGATGCCTACTGAAAAACGCGGGGATATTTCAAGTGTCAAACCGACTGGCTGGCATAGTAAAGAGTTGCCCAGTGGCAGTTACCTCTATAATCGTACCCATTTGATTGGTTTTGCTTTAGCTGGTGAAAATGCCAATTGGAAAAACTTGATCACGGGTACTAGTCAATTAAATAACCCTGAGATGTTGCGGTTTGAGATGGATATCAATCATTATCTGAAACAAGATGCCGACCATTATGTCCGTTATGCAGTCACCCCGATTTACCGTGGGGACGAATTGGTTGCTCATGGTGTGCACATGCAAGCTCAGTCTATCGGCGATGAGACGATTCAATTCAATATTTATATCTTCAATATCCAAGATGGTGTCACGATCAATTATCAGGATGGAACAAGTCGCCTATCTCAATCAACAAGTAAGTCCAACACAGATACGACGCGTACGAAGACAGCTATTTCTGATAGCACTGAGTATGCTGAATCCTCAGCTGATCAAGTCACTTATGTAGATCAGCAAGGCAATGGTCTGATCAAAGGGTCTAAAAGCGGGATCTATCATCTGCCAGGTTCCGCCTATTATGAGGACACGACCAATCCTAAAGAATGGTTTAAAACGATAGCTGAAGCAAAAGCTGCTGGCTACCGTGCACCAAAATAAAAAAGCCTTTTTGGCTTTTTTATTTTGGTCATAGACTGTGCTGATAGCCCTTCACTCAGCTTTGGCTGTCACTAATTCTGCCTCTTTGATTTCTGATACATAGGCGCGGCCTTTATCAGTGAAGTGTAGGCCACGAGATTTAAAACGGCGCTCTCGATAAATCAGTCCTCTTTTCTCCATTCGTACCAAATGGCGGTGGATCAATGAGGTCGTTTTGATTCCTTCACTGGCACAGATTTCTCTAACGGTAGGCGAACAACCTTGCTCTCGCATGTACGTATCAATAAACACAATAATTCGATCTCTTCGTAACATTTAGTGTCCCCTTTCTGCAAGATAGTCTTGCGTGAACCATAAACTTACTTATCTTGAATATTTTATTGCCTTTGGGTAATAGTATAAAGCAATTATTACCAGTGAACAACAGTTTTTTCTTTTCGGCTATAGTTTTCATCGCATTTCAAATCTTTAGACCGTATCATAAAATTAACAAACGAATGAAACGAGGAACATACATGAGTTTTGGCGAAAATCTAAAAAAATTCCGTGAAGAGAAACAGCTTGGCGTCAATCAGTTGGCGCTTAAATCTGGTGTAAGTGCAGCCCAGATTTCGCGTTTTGAAAACGGTAAGCGAATGACGCCCCATATCGATACCGCCAAAAAATTAGCAGATGCCCTTTCTGTCCCGCTGACATTGCTGATTGGAGAACCTGTTTATTATTCTTCTGATGATTTAAACAAAAAACAACAAAAGATAGCCAGTATGGTCGATGAATCAATGTCCGAAGAAGAAATTGCCGATATTCTTGATTATATTGATTTTATCAAATTAAAACGCAAAAAAAATGAAAAACAGTAATTTTTTTTATAAAAAATGAAATTTATTTTGGTGTGCTTTTCAAATATCCTAAACTTTGTTATTCTATATTCAGAATAAAGGAGGATTTTTATGTTAGGCATTGGACTGTTTTTCGTAGGTATAACCTTAATAATCAATGGTTGGGGCAGTTTGTTGGACATTGATCATCGGTCATTATCTTTGATTAATTTATTTACTGGCTCGTTATCATTCATCATTAATATACTCTACATGCTACAAGGAGCTTATTATGAAGCAGGAACTGGCTTTTTATTTGCTTTTACCTATTTATTAGTGGGTGTCTTGTATCTGTTCGATTTAGATATGCGTATTTATGGTATTTATGCGCTTTTTGTCGCCATCAATACGATTCCTTTTGCATGGATCAGCTGGCAATGGGAACATGATTGGGTGTTTGCGCTTATTTGGTTGATTTGGGGCTGCCTTTGGTTTTGCGGTTTCTTAGATTCGGTTGTCAAAATCAATTTTGGCAAATCGATCCACTATTTTGCGATTGTTTGCGGCATCTTTACTACATGGCTGCCAGGTATACTTATGTTGACTGGCTTGTACGCATAAAAGAATGAGGAGATGATCATTGATCGTTTCCCCATTCTTTTTTATTTGACCAATGATTTCAGTACATTCTCAGCTTCAGTGAAAGAATGATTTAAAGCAGCAACGATTGCTGAGCCAATGACTACACCGTCACATATTTGACTGAATCTTTTGACGTCAGCGGCTGAACGAATACCAAATCCTGCCAGCACTGGAATCGGACTGATTTGTACCACTGTTTGTAAATGGGCATCTAATGTCTCTGAAAATGACGTTCCTTTGCCAGTGACACCATTCACTGTGACTGCATAAACAAAGCCATCTGCTTCTTTGGTCAACTCTTTGATTCTAGTTAAAGGACTTGTGAGGGAGACCAATGTAATCAAAGCAAGGTCTGATGATTCCAAAATTGCTGTGACCAAATCACGATGCTCATAAGGCAAATCGGGAATAATCAATGCTTTGACTGCGGTTCCTTCAAGTGCAGCAACCAAAGCCGGGAAACCATAATGAAAGAACGAATTTGCGTAACCCATAAGGATCAGGGGAATCTCAGTTTCTAATTGTTGTAGTGTGTCCACGATTGTTTTAAAAGTCGTGCCATTCATGCGTGCTTGCATACCAGCTTGTTGGATAATCGGTCCATCTGCCACCGGATCAGAAAAAGGAATCCCGATTTCAATCGCTGTTGCCCCATATTCAGCCATCAAGTCGATTTCTGCTTGCAGTCGAGACAATCCATTGGCTCCGGCCATGAGATAAGGAACAAAAATAGTTTTTTCTGCAGCTTGTTGCTGCATATATGTCGTAAATGATGATTTTGTCATCTTAGATCCCCTGCCCTTCTTCACGTTCTTTGATTTGTTGAACATCTTTATCGCCTCTTCCTGATAAACAAACCACTAGTAACTGGTCTTTCGCCATAGACGGCGCTACTTTGATGGCTTGCGCAATCGCATGGGCACTTTCTAGCGCCGGAATGATTCCTTCTGTACGGGATAGCTGATAGAAAGCCGAGACAGCTTCTTGGTCATCGATTGCTTGATATGTCGCTCTTTTTAATTCTTTTAAGTAAGAATGTTCAGGTCCAACCCCTGGATAATCCAGTCCAGCTGAAATCGAATAAGGTTCGATCACTTGACCATCGTCATCTTGTAACAAATGCATTCTAGCACCATGAAGAATACCTACAGTCCCTTTTGTTAAAGTTGCAGCATGTTCAGTCGTTTCCACACCCATCCCTGCTGCTTCAACACCAACCAATTGGACAGAAGGATCATCGACAAAGGGGTAAAACATCCCCATCGCATTGCTGCCGCCCCCAACGCAGGCTAGCACGAGGTCAGGCAAACGCCCTTCTTCGGCCAAAATCTGTTGTCGGGTCTCTTTACCGATGACACTTTGAAAATCGCGGACGATTTCTGGAAAAGGATGCGGACCTAAGACAGAGCCCATGACATAATGGGTATCTTCAACTGTTGCTACCCAGTAACGCAGCGCTTCATTGACAGCATCTTTTAAAGTTTGATTACCAGATGTAACTGAGATAACTTTAGCGCCTAATAATTCCATCCGAAAAACATTCAGTGCTTGTCGTTTTACATCAACGGCCCCCATAAAGATCGTGCAGTCCATCCCAAAAAGTGCAGCCGCTGTGGCAGTAGCGACACCATGTTGACCAGCGCCGGTTTCCGCAACAACTTTTTGTTTGCCCATTCGTTTAGCCAATAACACTTGCCCTAATGCATTATTGATTTTATGGGCCCCTGTATGGTTCAAGTCTTCTCTTTTAAGATAAATTTTGGCGCCGCCCAATACATTTGTCAGATTTTCAGCAAAATATAGCGGCGTTTGTCTTCCAACATAATTTCGCAGATAATTTGACAGTGTCTCTTGAAATACTATGTCTTGTTGCGCCTCTCGATAGGTGGCTTCTAATTGTTGAACAGCATACATTAATGTTTCTGGTACGAATTGACCGCCAAAAAGACCAAAAAAACCTTTACTCGTTGGTTGTTTCATTGATTGACAACTCCTTTACTTTTTGTATGAACGCGGTGATTTTTGCACTGTCTTTTGTCCCATTCGTCTCGACCCCGCTAGAGATATCGACAGCATACGGAGTAAAACACGTGATTGCTTGCTGGACATTTGTTAAGTTCAATCCACCTGCGACGAATAGTGGCTTGCTGACAGTATGTTCTTTTGCCGCTATATGCCAGTTAAAGGTCTGACCATTGCCACCAGCGTAAGCTGTCGTGTCCGCTGGCGCATCTAATAGAATAAAATCTGCTAACGACGACTGCAATTTTTCCTTCAAGTCAAGCGCCTCCCCATTGAAGGCTTGGATCACCGATACATCTAACTGTTGAAAGGCACCTTTTTCGAGCGCTTGTTGAACAGAAGGTGTAATGGTGCCGTGCAATTGAATATGCGATAAGCCAACGATGTCACATGTGTGTTTTATATCGATAAATGTTGGTTGGACAAAAACGCCTACTTTATGGATCGCAGCTGGTACACGTGTGGTGATTTTTTTGGCTGCATCAGCCGTAATAAAACGACGACTATTGGCAAAAACAAAACCGAGATAATCCGCACCTGCCGCAACAGCCGCTGCAACATGGGTTTCTTGCGTCAAACCGCAAATTTTGACTTTCGTCATTGACGTTTCACCTGCAATTCTTTGACTGTCCTAGAAATATCGCTACTGCGCATCAAGGTCTCGCCTACCAATACGCCATGATAAAAGGGTACGACTTGTTTGACATCATGACTCGTTTGAAAACCTGACTCACTAATAAAAACTGTATCGTTTGCCTGCGGCGCCAATTGAACACTGACATCGATCGATACATCGAAGGTACGTAAATCCCGGTTATTGATACCTATGATCTTAGCCCCTAAAGTTTGTGCGCGTGCGAACTCTTCCTTATTATGCACTTCTACAAGGACTTCCAATCCTAGATCAATGGCATCTAAATATAGAGCAGTTAACTGTTGATCAGATAAAGCCGCAACAATCAAAAGGACGATACTTGCGCCAGCGTTTTTTCCCCGAATCAATTGCTTTCGACTGATAATGAAATCTTTACACAGTAGAGGAAGATCTACCACTTGACTGACTTTGCGTAGATCTTCGATTGAGCCGTTGAAATACTGTTCATCCGTTAAAACCGATATGGCACTCACCCCTGCTTTTTGATAGGCGATTGCCTGCGCAACACAATCGACCGTTTGATTGATCACACCCTTAGACGGAGAAGCACGTTTGACCTCTCCAATCAAATGCATATGCTGGGGATTGTGTTGTATCATTTGAAAAAAAGAGGGTCTAGATTTGCTCACCTTCAGAACCTCTTCAGGCATATTCGCTATTTCTTCAGCTTTAGTTGTTAAAATACGGGTCAAAAAATCCATCATATCTCTCCTTTGGTCAAAGTATTAGACAATATGTTTGTTGGTCGCTGAAATCAGCGCCTGTAATTTATCATAGGCAGCACCAGATGCAATACAGTGCCGAGCCATCTCGAATCCTGCTGAAAACGTATTGACTGTTCCGTTGGCATAAAAGCCCAATCCGGCGTTTAGTACAACCGTTTCTAGGTAAACAGAAGGCTTATTCTGTAGGACTTCTGTCAAAATCACTGCATTGCGTGATGCATCCCCACCAATGATTGCTTGAATAGGTGCCGAGACAAACCCATAGTCCGTGGGATCAAGAACAAGTTGAGTGACATTCGTTCCTTGGAACGAACTGATTTGGACAGGACCGGCTAAGTTGGCTTCATCCATCCCTTGATGCCCGTGGATGACCATCCCTCGTTTACGGCCTAATGCCCCTAAACTCTGAGCGGTATCAGCAAGGGTGTCCCCAGCATAGGTGCCCATCAATTGCGTGGTCAACTGTACCGGATTGATCAATGGACCCAGTAGATTAAAAATGGTCGGTGTCGCCAACTCTTGTCTGACTTTCATGACCGCTTGCATTCCTGGGTGTAATGAGGGAGCAAACAAAAAAGCAATCCCAATCGTAGACAACATTTCCGCGATTTGTTCTGGTGCAGCCAAGATGTTGATTCCGAGACTCGTTAAAACATCCGCGCTGCCAGAACGACTAGAAACACTTCGATTCCCATGTTTGGCCATGGTGATACCGCCAGCAGCTAAAACAAATGCGGTTGTTGTGGAGATATTGAAACTATTGGCATGATCCCCACCAGTGCCACAATTGTCCATCGCATCACCTTGATAGGGGATTGTAACCGCATGTTCTTGCATCACCTGTGCCAATGCAGTCAATTCCTCTGACGTGACACCCTTATTCTTTAGCGCCATCAGTGCAGCGCCCAATTGACTGTCAGTATAGGTACCAGAAAGCACCCCTTGTGCAAATACCCGCATTTGCTGATAATTCAGGTGATAGCCAGAAAATAAATAACTCTGGATCTCTGTTAGACGCTGTGCAGACATTTCAGGAACTATATTTTGCATGATTTTACGCCTCCAATGATTGACTTTGTTGGTCCTTTTTTGTTACTGCGATAAACGCTTCGATAAAGTAGGCACCCTGTGACGTTCCTAATGATTCTGGATGAAATTGCAGCCCAAAAATCGGTTTATCACGATGCTGAATGGCCATGATCGTATTATCTACGGTAGCTAAGACTTCCAGTTCTGGTGGTAGCGAATGTGGATCGATCATGAGCGAGTGATACCGCATCACAGTCATCTCTCCGGTAAAATTTTTCATCAAACCGGTTTTCCGATAATTAAGAGTGGATTGCTTTCCATGCATTACCTGAGGCGCGAGAACAATTTTACCCCCATAGGCCATACCAATTGCTTGATGGCCCAAACAAATGCCCAAAATCGGTTTTCTTGCTTGGAATACTTCTACAATTTTCATCATCTGGCCCGCCTCTTCTGGTCGACCAGGGCCAGGGGAAAGGACGATTCCTGATGCATGCGCGGCAGCGTCAAACAAATTTGGATCATCGTTTCGCATGACTTGAACCGTGTTTTCTGGAAACAACTGGACTAAATTGAATGTGAAAGAATCATAATTATCAACCAAAAGAATCATTTTGCCGCCACCTCCAATAGTGCTTTTGCTTTGTGCAGTGTTTCTTGATATTCAAGCACTGGCTCAGAATCATAAACGATACCCGCACCTGCCTGAACATACCCATATCCGTCTTTTACGATCAATGTGCGGATACCAATGGCGAAATCAGCCTGATCATTTCTAGTAAAATAGCCGACTGCTCCAGCATAAACCCCTCTTCGGACAGGCTCCCATTGGTAAATTCGGGTCATTGCCCTGATCTTGGGCGCCCCGCTGACAGTACCTGCCGGCAATGTTGCCCGCAACGCATCCATTGCCGAGACTTCCTTGCGGCGTTTTGCAGTCACCACCGAGACGATATGCATGACATAGCAATATTTTTCGATCACCATATATACGGGTACTGTGATGCTGCCAATCTCTGCGATCTTCCCTAAATCATTTCTACCTAGATCTATCAGCATCAAATGTTCTGCGCGTTCCTTTTCATCTGATAACAATTCTTGGGCTAAGATTTCATCTGTTTGTTTTGTCTGACCCCGCTTGCGTGTACCAGCAATCGGATTTGTTGTGAGTTGGTCGTCTTTGACTTTGATCAAACTTTCAGGTGAACTGCCAATCACTTTAAAGTCATCTGCTAAATCTAAATAATATAAATAGGCGGAAGGATTGGTGGTTCTTAATTTTCGATAATAATCAAACGGTACTTGTGTAAACGGAGCTTTCAGACGCTGAGAAGGAACTACTTGGAATAGATCACCTTCGCGGATCAGTCCTTTTGCCTGGTTCACGATCATTTCATACTTTTCTTGGGTCATATTGCTTGTAAATATCAATTTTTCATCGCTTGGCGCTTGGTTTTCTGATGCATGGGGTGTCTGTATTTGACGTTGAATAGCTTCAAATATAACCGCCATTTCTTGCTCATCTCGCTGGCTATAACAGTTTTCGACGATGATCGTTAAGGTTTCTCGTTGGTGATCAATGACGATAAAAGTTTCAAAAAGCAAAAATGCTAGATCGGGAATGTGTAGTTCATCCTCCGGCAATAGACCAATGTCTTCATAACAGGCGGCAATATCATAGCCAACATAGCCAATTGCGCCACTTTGTAATGGGATATCCGGTAACGCTGGCAATGCTTGCAAAACGTGCTTTTCCAATTCTTTTAAGGGATCTGTACAAGGTGTTTCAACCGTACGCTGAGCCACTAGATCGTTTATCGCAAATATTCCCTCTTTGTATGTGAGTTTTTTGACCGGATCAAATGCAACGATCGAATATCGGCCGGTGTCCTCTTCTCGGGGAATACTTTCTAATAAACATTTATGTTCTCCTTGGATGCGCAAGAAAACCGATACTGGGGTCAAACAGTCACTGGTGATTTTTGTTGAATAATACATCAATCCTCATCCTCTCTGAATAAAAATAAAAATAAAAATAAAAAAGCCCTCAAGCCAGCATTATTCCTGCTGGCTTGAGGGCGAATCATCGCGGTGCCACCTCAATTTGAAGTATCACAATCAACGGTTTATGGGATACTTCATCTTTATCAGTCGTCTAACAACGACTTTCTGCGCTAACGGGCATCCCCGCATGTTCCTACTCTTGTTTCAAAACATGATCTGCTAAGGCCATTTCCCTCTCTTCTTTGTGCCAGATTCTCATCAAGACTGGCTTTCTGTAACAAAGAAATCGATTGGTACTTCTCTTAGTATGATAGTAATTGGTATGTAATTGATAAAACAAAAAAAGCCCCCACGCAAACAGACTGTCTGCATGAGGGCGAATCTCTCACGGTGCCACCTCAAATTGTACTCTTCATCGTCAATCAACGACTTTGCCCTATAACGGGAGCCCCCGAAATGACCTACTGACTTCAATCATCCGACACAAAAGTCCATTTCTGAAAGATAGATCTACTGATTCACACCACCATCAGCTCTCTGAAAAATCCCACCATCGTACTTCTCTTTTGTATTGCCGTGTTCTTATTGCTAGCAATGTTACGCGATTCTGAATAGTCTGTCAATAGGAAATAGACATTTTTTTTACATACTAGTTATGCTATCTTTAGCAGTCCTTTCACTTGCGCTAGAATCATCGCAGCAACATTTGTGCGCTAGCCCTTTTGCCAGTAGGACTAATACTACTTTTTGATACATGTATTGTATGGTAAAGTTTTTTAAAAGACTGGTTGATAAATCAGTATAAACCACCATTCCTGAACGTAGTAAGCAGCCATTTGCCAAAGTCTTTTAACAATCAAATACTACAGATGACATATTCGCTAAAAAGTATGATCTTCTGTGACAGCTGTATATGATCAAAAAGGTCCGTTATCTATTTTTTTACAATCTATTTATGCATAAGATGTAACAAGCTTTCAGTAATAAGCTTTTAAAAAAACTCTTTTTAATTGAGGACGACAAATGTTTTTTCCTAATTGGTCGTCAGCTAATTAAAAAATAATAGTTTTTAATTATTATAACTGTAATATTTGATATAATGTAGAAAACCGGATTGGAGCTGACCTATGTTGCATAAACGATGGAAACCGAAAACAAATATCGCCTCTTTCTTTGTTTATTTCTTTCTCCTATCCTATGTAGGTGCTGTGATCAAAGATTTCTTTAATGGACAGTTTACAGCAATCGATGGGTGGCGTCTCTTGAATTTGATTGTATTTCTCATAATGACTTACTGGGTGCAACGATCTTTTGGTTCAACGATCAGTATTGTGATCTATGCCAGTTATATGATGGTTGTCGGTTGTCTGTTTGCCTTTGTTTTCAGTGATGTGCCCGTTGCATGGCAAACAGTGACCCTGTACTTCATTGGGGCTTTTTTCGGTAGCATCTTGTGGTATGTGATTGCTGCCAAATGGCTGAGATCCTAAAGATCTTCTTGAATATATGCGAAAAAGCAGTGTTTGTATGGATCTATTTCATCTTGCGCTGCTTTTTTTATTTGTGATAGAAATCACGCTTTGTTCTCGTATAATAAGATGAAGGGAGGCGATGGTGTGCAAGATCATGAAATCATTGCCATGATTCGTGAAAGAAAATATCATGGCTTGGAACAACTAATGGCTGTTTATGGGGAAAGTATGTTGCGCACGATTCATCGCGTCCTCTGCCACCCCCATGAAATCAGTGAACGTCAAGATGTTGCAAATGAGGTTTTTTACGAAGTATGGCGCAACATCGATTCATATGACCCTAAAAAAAGCAGTTTGATGACTTGGTTGCTGATGGTCAGCCGCAGTCGCGCAATTGATCGAAAAAGAAAACGGACCCCAATTGGGAAAGAAATCGATATTTGTGAATGGCACAACAGTGAAATTTACCAATCCCCGCTTGAGAAAGAACAATTCTTGTGTTTGATCGACACGCTCGACGAAATCGATCAAAAGATATTTCTTTATTATTACTTTTATCAAGAAGCCCCACAGTGGATTGCTCAATACATGGGATTAAACACAAGTGCTGTATATAACCGTCTTTCTCGAGGAAGACAAAAACTTAAAGCGTCTTTAGGAAAGGAAGATCAAAGTTGAACTTTAAAGAACTTGTTTTGCTAGAAAATCACCAATTGCATGCAGAACTATCAATAAAAGAAACCCAACAAACCCTCATGACATCCATGAAATACATTTTTTGGCAAGAATTTCTTGATGATATAAAACAATTGTTGGCAGCAGATGAATCGATCATTGGGTATCTTCCACTGACTACCGAAGGAAATATGACATTTACCAATCAAGGAATGGGTGGACTTGCTTATGCGCGGACTGAAAAGGCACAGGAATATATTAGCTTGTTCCAAGATACCAGGGGCAATCGATTGCTTGTTTTTACAGAAAAAAGACTTTTATTTTTTGTGGTGATCGATTATTTAGATGAAGAATCTTATTTCAGCTATCCCTATGAAACGATTTCTGCCTTTACTTGGAAACAAAGGAAGCCGATGCGACATGAATCAACGGAAGCACCAGACATTCTTTTTTATGGTTTCTTTGACTTTCAATCAGATGCAGGTATTTTTTCAGAAGTATTGACCAAAAAAGATTATCAGCTGTTTTTAGATTTTCATACACAAATTCCGTCCTTAAGCAAAATTCCTATCAATGAGAAGGTTTATCGGAAGAATGTATTGGATCGTCTTATAAGTAACTGGCAGTTGAATTACCGCATCATGTATATCATCAATCTGGTATTGATTGCTGTTTTTCTTTTTTTACTACTTGGCGTCTTTCTCAATATAGGTCCTTTTAATGGTTTATATTATAAACATTTTCAACTAGGTATGTCCGTTCTATCCCCTTTTTTCCTTTGGCTGTTTTCATAACAAATTAATCAGATTTTCTTTTTTTTCACCTTGTGATTTTTAAAACGAAAGCGTATGCTTAGATTTGTATCATGGAGGTGTGAAAGATCGAACTTATTGGACATCTGATTTTTTGGATACCAGCGCTTATTTTTATTGTAATTGGTTCATTTTTTATCCATTGGCGCAGAAAAATTTTTCCAACTATTCTTTCAGCGGTACCGTTGGTTTATTTTATGATCCAAATTTTTACATATCGACATTATGAACCAAATCAAGTGTTATTCTATTATTTGGTCGGGTTATTTTTGTCAGTGATTTTACTGATTATAGCCATTCGCTTTTTAAACAAGAAACGTTGATTTGGGTTCTGTTGTGTGAAACTGAACAAATGAAATTCAAAAAAGAAAGGGCAAACTTTTGATCAAGTTCGCCCTTTCTTTTTTTATAAGTACATGGAAGACCCTGGACCCAAGGGAATGTTGAACAGGTAAAAGACAACAAACAAGATGATCCAAGCAATCGTCAATATGATCGTATGCGGCAACATCAATGCTACGATCGTGCCTACACCTGTCTTTTTTTGGTACCTTGATGCGAAAGTAACAATTAGTGCAAAGTATGGCATCAAAGGTGTAACGATATTGATTGGAGAATCTCCAATTCGATACGCTGCTAAGACGGCTTCTGGTGCGACACCTAATTGATATAACAATGGAATGAAAATTGGCGTTAATATCGCAAATTTTGGCACTGCCCCTACTAAAATGAAGTCAAGGATCAAAATCAGCAACATGAAACTGAGAAGCAATGGCAAGCCGCCAAGCGCCATACTTTCGATAGCCGAAGCAGCATTGATCGCCAGAACCGTTCCCATATTGGTGAAATTGAAATAAGCAATAAATTGCGCAATGATCAGTAATAGAAAAATCATTCCGCTTAAATTACCAAAGACTTTTATAATCGGATTGACGACATCTAAACTTGATTTTATCTTGCCTACACCTAAACCATAACAAATCGATGGAATCAAAAAGAGCAACATGATAATCGCTATCAAGCTATCCATAAATGGTGTCGATCCGATAATCTGATTTGTTTCAGCATGTCGTAATGGTGCCCCTGACGGCAATGTGATGACCACAATCAAAAAGACCACTGCGAGGAAACCAAATAATGCATAGCGTAATCCCCTTTGATCATCTGCTTGTTCTTCTAAATTACCATCGAACTGGGTGCGGTCATATATACCTAAACGTGGCTCGATCAATTTTTCGTTGACCAGAGTACAGACGATAACCACCAGAATCGTAGAGGCAATCGAGAAATAGATATTGGCCATCAAATCGATCTGATAGGCTGGATCCACGATTTGCACAGCATCATTCGCAATCTCAGTCAACATACCATCAATCGGTGTAATAAGAATATTGACACCAAACCCAGCAGCAACCCCTGCAAAGGCAGCTGATAAGCCGGCAATTGGATGGCGCCCTACTTTATAAAATACTGCAGCGCCCAGAGGGATCAAAACCAAATATCCTGCATCAGAAGCGATACTGGATAAAACACCTAAGAATACGAGAATCGCTGTTAACAACTGATTGGGGACGACTTTGACAAGTTTATGGATCAAGGAAGCAATCAAGCCGATTTCTTCAGCAAAGCCTACCCCAATCATGGCAACTAGTGTTACGCCGAGTGCTTGGAAACTCATCAAATTCTGTACAACTGAAGTAAACATAAATCGAATACCGTCAACCCCTAATAGACTTTCGACTTTGACCAAAGACTCAGAGAGTTCATGGGTATCTGGGTCGATTGTTTCTAAAACAGCCGAAGCCCCCATCATTTGAAAAATTGCTGATAATCCGATCACGAATGCCATCAATAGCAGAAAAATAATTGCCGGATGCGGTACCTTGTTTCCCAATCGTTCGATGGTATTCAACATGTTATCCATTCGACTGACCTTGTGTTCTTCTTTCATCTCATCACTCCTTCGTGTATTGTTGTAGCAAACAATTATGTCTTATCTATATTATAACATGCCTACTTGAAGTATTGTCTATTTTATAAACAATAAACGAATATTAAATAACTATTGATATTTATCAGGTGATTTCATTTTTTGTTCAGCCTAACATGCGCTTAAGGTTACTTTAAGGTTTGTCTGCTACTATCCAAATAGACATAATAATTAATGTCTGTGCTAGCGGAAACTGGCGCAGGCATTTTTTGCTTTAAACAGATGATCAAATGATATTTGGTGTTTTAAATATAAAATAAAAACCCAATCTATTATAGATTGGGTGTAAAGGCCGATAAATCACTTGAGGGCGAAGGATACGCAAAAATGAGGTGTTCCAATTCCTTAATCGTTGATTTGCTGCCGAGCACAAAAACAAAATCATTGATCAGCGTATCGGCTATTGCTGATAATACTGTGATGGCAACGAGATGATTTTCTTGGTCGTAGGTAAATTTGATTTTGGCTTGTGCATCATTGATTCTTTTATAGGTGTACCAATCAGATAAGTCAATTGTTTCAAAATGGTATTCATCGGCATGGTGGCGGATTGTGGCTTCACTTAATCCGATACGGGCTAGTTTCAAATGCCCAAATACCAATGTCGGGATCAATGGATAGTCGATTGGTGTTTGGTGTCCAAGTAAAATATCAACTAGGTATTCGGCTTCAAAGCTTGCAACTGGCGTTAACTTGGGCTGTTGTTTTGAAAGGACATCGCCGATTGCGAAGATATGCGATTGATTGGTACGCAAACACGAATCAGTAATGATTCCTTGTTTTTCGTATGCGACGCCTGCTTGATCAAGCTGTAACCCATCAATGTTTGGTATTCGACCTGTTGCACCAATAACGAGATCCGCGTTGAGTGTTCCTTTATCTGTTTTCAAGGTATACTTAGCATCCTCTTTGGTCAATGAGATCGAAGTAGTAGAAAAGTGAAATATGATTCCTTGATCGGATAGATATTTGACCAAATCTTGTACGAGTTGCTGGTCAAAGGCCTTTAATGGCTGATCATTATGATGAACCACGTGAACAGTTGCCCCAGCAGCTTGGGCAATGACGGCTAGCTCAAAAGTGATATAGCCTCCACCGATAAAAATAATCTCTGACGGCAATTGTTCCAGAGAAAGAAAATCATCACTGGAAGACAATAAATGACTGCCCGGTATATCTAAAACAGCAGGTCGTTGTCCCGTAGCAATCACGATTTGTTTTCCTCTGATGCGGTCTTCATTTATCGCAATCGTATGTGGATCAACAAACGCCGCTGTGCCATAAAAGGTATCGATGTCTGCGCCTGTTAATCCTTGTTTGGTACTTTGTGGTACTTGATCTGTGTAGCTTCGCTTATGGGCCATCAATTGCGGCCAATCGATCGAGACTTGACCAACGATCCCTGACTGCATCATGGCTTCTGCTTCTCTTTTGACTTCGACGCCCCGCATCAACATTTTTTTTGGGTCGCAACCACGATTCGGGCATGTGCCTCCCCATAATGTATTTTCGATAATGGCGACTTGCTTTCCTTGCTCACTTAATGGATACGCTACTGCTAGGCCCGCGGGTCCCGAACCAATGACCACTACATCATATGTGTCCATATCTTCACTCCTTGCTGTATAGTAAATTATCCTCGCTTCCTCATTTAAGTATAGCGAATAACGTACAGGAGACCAAAAGATTTGCAATAAGTCACATCTTTTTAGTATCTATGACACATGTTCATTCCTCATGGGTATACTGTTTTCGGCACATCAAAAAGGAGTGGCGAAATCCACTCCTTAAAAAATCAGTGACTGAGATTGGTGTAATCGTGGCAGGCTATTTATGCCTCTTTTCCTTCGATCTGTGCCAATTGCAGGAAAAAATGATTTTGCAAGCCTTGATAGACATCAATGACTTGATCACACCATTGATCAAATTCAATATCTGCTTGCTTGAATTCTGGATGTTCCGCCATATAATCCAAATATCGTTGCAATCCTTCTTTTAACGATACTTGACTATCAAATTCTGGCACAATGGATTTTAGACGCGTGATGTCAAAGAGATTAGACCACCGTTTATCCCCTTGGATCGATTGATCAAAGTCATAAGTATGCGCTTGACGCAACAAATCGGTCGGGATATAAACGGGACGATAAGAAACCCCTAATAAATCAGCCAAAGTTTGATATAGCATATCCCATGTATGGCTTGTTGGATTCATGATTTGACATATTTCTCCCACGAATGCTTTTTGCTCAATGATTGGAACGAACCCTTCAGCAAAGTCATCCGCGTGGGTACTTGCCCATAATGATTGCCCCTCACCATGAATGATCACTTCTTTCCCATCGATCATGCGTTGGACCACACCCCAACAATTTTTCCCCTTGATACTCAGCGGAATTCGATCATTCGCATAGGTTTGCGTTGGACGGATGATCGTTACTGGAAAACCTTCTTCATTAAATGCCTGCAAAAAGCGTGCTTCTGCCGCGGCTTTATTTTGACCATAAGCTGAAAATTGGTTGCCAATCGGCGTATCTTCATTTATCAAACACGTGGACTGATGATTTAGGACGGCCACTGTACTGATAAAGATAAATTGGTCCGTTTTTCCTCTGAATAAGGCAATGTTTTGCTCGGCATCTTGTGCATTCCAGATGATGAAGTTAATGACGCAGTCATAGTGTTGATGAGCCAATAAGGAATGCATAGCTTCACTATCCGTGATGTCCCCCCTGATCGTGGTTACAGTTTTGGGCAGTATTGTGTTTTTGTTGCCACGGTTCAATACAAAGACTTGATTGTCTTGATTTGCTGCTAATTTTTTGGTGATAGGTAATGAAATGGTTCCAGTTCCGCCAATAATCAGTATGCGTTTCATGTATCCACCCTCTGTCTTTTATCTGTCTACGCTAAAATATCTCCATTTGTGGCAATGACTTGTTTGTACCATTCAAATGAATCTTTTTTGCTACGCGCCATTGTTCCGCGGCCGGTATTGTCACGATCGACATAAATCATGCCGTATCGTTTTTTCATTTCTCCAGTGGTGAAAGACACCAAATCAATGATCCCCCACGGTGTGTAACCTAATAGTTCAACACCATCGTAGTCAACAGCTTTTTGCAATTGTTCGATATGGGCACGCAGATAATTGATGCGTTCTTGGTCATGGATCGTGCCGTCTGCTTCTGGATGATCAACAGCGCCAAAGCCATTTTCTACGATAAATAACGGCAATTGATACCGTTCATACAAATTGTTCAATGTATAGCGTAAACCAATAGGATCGATTGCCCATCCCCAATCGCTAGACTTGATATAAGGATTTTCAACAGAATTAGCCAACCCGCCGTTCACAATAGCGTCTGTTTGATGATTGACACCACATTTGACGACTGTAGACATATAATAACTGAACCCAATATAGTCAACGGTTCCTTGACGCAAAATGTCAGCATCCAGTGGATCCATCTGAATCGTATACCCTTTTCTTTCAAACTCTTTCAATGCATAGGTTGGGTAATAACCACGCACATGGATGTCGGAAAAGAAGAAACGTTGGTGCATCGCTTCTTCAGCAGCCATCACATCAGCCGGGTCACATGAATAAGGATAAATCGGGACATGAGAAATCATACAGCCAATTTGAAACTCAGGATTGATTTTCTTTCCCGCGATCACTGCTTTGGCACTTGCAACCAATTCATGATGGGCCACTTGAAACATGACTTCCCGGGGATCTTCATCGTCAGCTACTTTAACGCCAGAATTGGTCCATAAAAATAATGGGTTCTCGGTATCCATCTGATTATTGATTTCATTGAATGTCATCCAGTAGCTGACTTTTTCTTTATAACGATCAAAAACCGTTTCGGCAAAATGGGCAAAGAAATCAATCACTTGACGATTGCGAAAACCACCATAGTTTTTTGCAAGATGTAACGGCATCTCAAAATGTGAAAGTGTGATGACAGGCTCTATACCATATTTCAATAATTCATCAAACACATCATCATAAAAAGCCAGTCCTGCTTCATTTGGTTCAGTTTCGTCCCCTTTTGGAAAAATACGGCTCCAAGCAATCGAGGTTCGTAAGCACTTTAAGCCCATCTCAGCAAACAAAGCAATGTCTTCCTTGTAGTGATGATAGAAATCAATGGCTTCATGGTTGGGGTAAAATGTATCGGATTCAATAGTCTCAGTGATTTCGCGTGGCACACCATGGGCACCTGCTGTCATCACATCGATAACGCTAGGCCCTTTTCCATCAGCATTCCACCCTCCTTCAAATTGATGGGCAGCTAATGCACCACCCCAAAGAAAATTCGGTTGTACCATCTTTGTCTCTCCTATCCTAAAGTAATTTGTGCGTCTGCGAGTGCCGCTTCAACAATGTCCATCACGCGTTGACTGTGTGCCATTCTTTCTTGCGCAAAAGATTGATCATTTTCAGCAATCACTTGTTGGAAAGTTTGGAACTCTTCAAACATACGATGCTTATTGCGTTTATGATCAAGTGTCACTGCCGGTGTTTTTAACGCTTCATATGCGTAGCTATCTAATACATTGGTTGGTCCATTGACAATAATTGACCCCTTTGTTCCTTGGATCGTTGAACGAATCGTAGCTGTTGAGTCTTTGGCGCCTATACAGACCACTTTCGTTTGGTCATAATCCAATAGCAGCACGCCAGAGGTATCGATCCCCTGTTCGATATTTGCAAAATAACGGACAGATTTTGGTGCACCCAAGAGGCCAACAACAAAGTGGATATTGTAAATATTGATATCCATTAATGCACCGCCCCCCATTTTAGGATTAAATGCGGGCAGTACAGTCCCCTCTTTGAATAAATCATATCGAGAAGAATATTGTGAGTAGTTGCATTCAATCAATTTCAGATCCCCTAAAGCTGACAATTGTGCTTTGATTGCGGCATAATTTGCCAAGTATTGATTGGTAATTGCTTCGATCAAAATCAGATTTTTTTTAGACGCTATGTCGGCAAGCTCCAGCAGTTCACTTTTCTTTAATGTAAATGGTTTTTCGCAAATCACATGTTTTCCCTGCATCAATGCCTCTTTAGCAAAAGTGTAGTGCAAATGATTTGGTAGTGCAACATATACTGTATCAATCGCATCATCACCTAAACAAGTCGCTAAATCTGTGTAGATTGTTTTGATTCCATACGCGGTCTGGAGTGCTTCCATAACCGGTACATCTAATTCTGTTCCAAAAATTGCGGTGAGTTCGATCTCTGGTATGTCGTTGACAACTTTCATAAAGTCATGGACAATCATTCCTGCACCAAATATGGCTAATTTCATATTGCTTCCCCCAGTTGTTTTGCTAATTTTTTTGTTAATACATGGACAATGATCTGATGATCTTCCATGTGGTCTAATCCGGATACACAAATCGCACCAGTCACAATACCCTTTTCCATAATCGGAAATCCGCCGCCACAGATGGCATAACGGCTATCATGTTCCCACTGTGCAAAAAGAGGATTCTGTTCTTTTTGATAAAAAGTATAGAGTGAACTGTGTCCGCTATCTAAAACGGTCGTTTCTTTCCTTTCCAACCAAGGACTTTCTTTACGGCCGTTCATCAAAAATCTTAGAACGGGTAAGCCACGATGCGTGATTTTTATGCCTACTGGTTTTGAATAAGTTTTTGTTACATAATCATTGATTTCTGCCGCGATCTGCAATGCAAAGTCATTGTCGAAATAAGTAAATTGCAATCGTCTTTCTTGATCCAGTAGTTCATCAAAATCCATAAAATCATCCTTTTTCTACAATTCCTTGTTCAGTAAATCGTGTATTATTTTTTGCTTGCTGTTCCAATTGTTCATTTGCCTGTTCCGTATCATAAGCCAATTTGTCTGCCGTTTTGAAGAATGGGTAGTAGACACCTGCTGAAACCAGGATTTGAACGATATTCAAGACAGCCCCTTTCCACCCAGACACTAAGAAACCGGAAATGATCGGTGGTGTCGTCCATGGAATATTCACGCCATTCGTCAATGGAACCAACCCGCTGCTCATCGAAAAGTAAGCCATCAGTGTCATAATGACCGGTGTCAAAATAAATGGCACCAATAAAATAGGGTTCAGTACGATTGGAATCCCAAAAATCATCGTTTCATTGATGGTGAAAATCTCTGGGATGATCGACAATTTGCCAACTGCTTTGAACTGCTTGGATTTTGATAAGAATAAAAGTAACAATACCAAGCCAAATGTTGCACCTGAGCCGCCAACTTTAATGAAGTTGGAGTAAAACTGATAGTTGACGATATTGGGAATATCTAATCCATTGGCCACAGCTGTGGCATTTTCTGCAGTCAGAGAAAGCCAAATCGGCTGCATGACGCTACCGACAATATTTGAACCATGGATCCCAAAAGCCCATAGAACGCCTTCGACCAACATCACGATAATCGTTGCCGGCAGCGAACTGCCTAATCGAGTCAAAGGTGTTTGCAGATTTTCAAAAATAAAGCTTTGGGCATTATCGAAACTGGTAAATTCAAACCCGATCCGAATCAAGTTGAAGACCACGATCACAACTAAAATCGGTATTAAAGATGAGAATGACTTTGATACATTTGCTGGAACGGATTCAGGCATTTTGATGACCCACCCTTTACGGTCTGCAAAATAAATCAGTTCTACTGCGAAGATGCTGGCGATCATGCCAACGAATAGTCCCGCTGCGCCCAAGTTTGACAATGGGATACCCACACCTAAATCAGCATCTTGGAATGTGTGCAAAGGTGTCAATACTAAAAATGCTGCCAATGCAGAAAAAATGGCACCGATGCGATCGATTTTATACGTATGGGCCAAATCGTTGGCAATACCTATGACTACATAGATTGTCATCATACTCATCGAAATATCATTTGGTACAGTGAAGAACCGTTGCCATCCTTCCCCTAGCGTATTCTCCATGAAGGAGGTATAGGCTGGAATCGGTAGGTTGGCAAAAAGGATAAAGAATGAACCAATGATCAATAATGGCATCGTAGCCATAAAACTATTTTTGATGGCTGACAAGTAACGATTTCCATCTAATTTCATTGCAATGGGTGTTAATTTTTCTTCAAAAATCCCAATAAATTTATCCATTCTATAAACGCTCCTTTACCCTTTTTGGATTTGTTGAATACCAGTTTCCAACATTTCGATCTGCAATACCGTTTCTTCATCTTTGACGATTTTATCTTTGCCGTTGATGATCGATTCGTACAACCCTTCATAAACACGACTGTAATCACCAATTTCTGAGATAACTTTTTCTTCGTGATAAGCCCCTTCTTGATCAATATACGTCAATGTGCCGTAGTGTTGCGGCAAATCGATCCCAAAATCGGCATTGTCGGGCATATGAAATGCCTTTAAATGTTCTTCTTGCCGGTCTTTTGTTTCTTTGACGAAAACACCATTTTCACCATACACAACAAAGCTTGGTCGCTCTTTCAAGCGGAAATAACTTGATTTGACAGAAACCTTCATTCGACCATAAAACAAATCTAAGTCGAAATAATCATTCATACGGTTCTTCCCTAACAGCTGTCTCACTTCATAATGTACATCATCCGGACGGCCAAAATACGAAATGACTTGATCCAATGTGTGACAAGCATGACCATATAAATAACTCGTATTTAGTGAAAATTCCTTCACGGAGCGGGGAATCTCTGGGCGGAAATAGTCGTAATGCATTTCCACTTCAATCAAATCACCAAGTACCCCGCTTTCGATCACTTTTTGAACAGTCAAAAAATCTGAATCGAAACGACGATTTTGATAACATTGAACCAGTAACCCTTTTTCTTTTGCCAAAGCAAATAATTCTCTCGCTTCAGCGGACGTTTCAGCGAAAGGTTTTTCGATCAGTGCGTTTTTGCCTTGAAGCAAGGCTTCTTTCCCTAATGGATAATGCAAATGACTCGGTGTAGAGATCACCACCAGCTGAATCTCAGGATCTCCGTAAATATCATTGATATTTGTTGTATAATGTACACCATCGATTCTCGCCCAGTTATTCTCTTCAACGGGAGAGTAAATCGTTTTGACCTTGATTTTATCTTTCAGTTTTGTAGAAAATGGTAAATGATAGCGATTGGCACTTTTTCCATTGCCGATATAAGCAATTGTTAACATATTGTTTCCCTCCAAATCTTTTGATACGCCTATTATTCGCCAGATCGATCTAGATGAAAAGGGTTTCTTCTGAAGTAGTTTTTTTTGAACAGGCTATTTAGCAAAAAACAAAAAAGTCTGAACATTTTGACCAGATTTTTATAGATGTCTGAACTTTCGCTTCTGGTTTGATGAGAATTAAGCTATCATAGGAAGTGAGGTGGTTAGATGTTACTGATCGATAAATTACGTTTACAGGAAGGTTTAACTGATACGGAGAAAAGAATTGCCGATTATATTCTTCAAAATGTCACAGACATTCCCTCGCTAAATGTAGACGAAATAGCAAAACATACCTATACGTCTCACTCTTCTGTGATTCGTTTGGCCAAAAAAATGGGCTATGATGGCTTCAAAAATTTTCGGTTAGGGATTGCAGAAATAGCCCATAACCAAATGTTTCATCCACGATTTGTCGATGCAAACTTTCCATTTGCATCAACTGATCCAACGACGGAGATATTGAAAAAAATGGCAGACTTGACCATCAATACGATTCATAAGACCCATGCCCAAATTGATAGTGAAGTAATGGAACAAACTGCTCAACTCTTGGAAAAAGCCCAGAGAGTGTTCCTCTTTGCAGTAGGTGATTCCCAGATTCGTGCCCGTAGTTTTCAAAATAAATTAGTCAAGATCAATAAATATTTGATAGTGGCTGATGAGTATGGAGATGATGCGTGGAATGCCGCCAATTTGTGTGCCAACGATTGTGCGATCTTTATTACTTATCGTGGAAAAAGTGCGCAGTATCAAAAGATTTTGCAGCATTTGTCCGTTGTCGGTGTCCCCTCGATCGTCATCACAGGCAATCCTAAGGCAAAGATCAATCAATTGGCTACACAGACAATCGTCGCATCACATGATGAGCTGGATTTTCTAAAAGTAGGCACATTTTCTTCCCAAGTAGCATTTGAATATATTTTAGATGCTTTATTTGCTATTATGTATGCCAAAGAGTACCAAAAAAATATTGTGGAACTGCGAAAAAAACAAAAAATACTAGAACTGGGTATTCTATCTGAATATCCTCGAGAAGATTAAAGGAGATGACAGTATGATCAATTGGGGTATAATAGGTGCCGGCAATATTGCTACTAGATTTGCTGAAAGCTTAACACATGTTGAAGATGCACAACTTTATGGAGTAGCCTGTCGAACAATGGAAAAAGCAAATGCCTTTCGCGAAAAGTTCCCTTGCGAAAAAGCGTTTGATCAGTATCAAGCCCTATTAGATGATCCTGCAATTGATGTCGTATACATTGCGTTGCCGCATTTATACCATTTCGAATGGATCATCAAATCATTTACTGCAAAAAAAGCTGTTTTATGCGAAAAACCCGCGACGATGACTGCAGAGCAAATGAGAACAGTGAAAGATAAAGCAATCGAAACCCACGTCTTTTTTATGGAAGCAATGAAGCCACGCTTCACCCCTGCATACCGACGCTTGAAAGAAATTGTATCACAAGGCGAAATCGGCGAGATCAAACAAATTTCAACGACTTTCAGACGTTACTTGCCTAAAGAACATGCCTCTTATCATTACTTGCCTGAACAAGGCGGCGCGTTACTGGATATGGGTATCTATAATCTAGCCTTTATTCAAGATTTTGCACCAAAGGATTTATCCGCCGAAATATTGGATCATACCCTCTTGGATAACGGTGTTGATACGTATGTATACGGCCGTTTTTACAATAAACATTTTGAAGCATTCATCGAAACCGGTTTTGATATAACAAAAGATACAAAGGCAGAAATCATCGGCAGCACAGGGAAAATCGTGATTCCAAATTTCCACCGTCCCAAGAAACTTATTTTGACAAAAGACGGCAAAGAGCATGTCTATGAGATTGGTTATGATGTAGACGATTTCCATTCAGAGATCGCAGCTGTCATTCACTCGCTGAATAAAGGCGAGATTGAACACCCGTTGATGTCTTTCGATGATAGTATTGCAAGCATCGCGTTATCTGATCAACTAAAAACATTGTTGAACCACTAAAAAATAAGGTCAAGTGATGGCAATTGGCTGCCTATCACTTGACCTTCTCTATTTGACATTCGGGGAAGTTTTGCCAACGTAGATATTTCGTTGTTTTTTTGGTGCAGGATGTTTCGTTTTTTTTCGGTTCAGATAGTAGACGACTAAACCAGCCGTCAAGAGAATCGCCAGAATCGTGCCAATGATCATGAGCCACGTTTTCCAACGGACGTCGTTTTTCAATTGGGCATGTTCTTCTAGATAGTCTGTGCGCTTGCCTCGGACTAAATAACGATGAGAATTGACCATATACGGGGTACAAGTCATCAAGGTCACATAATCTTCATCCGGTACAATCAGTAGGTCATCGATATCAGTTGGCTCAATGATTTTGATTTGATCGACTTCATAGGCCAACGTTTCGCCATTGATATCGATAAAGAAAAGATCGCCTTCTTTGACTTGTGGGAGTTTCGAGAATAATTCTGCTTCAGGCATGCCGCGATGGGCCATGATTACTGCATGCGTGCTCTTGCCACCGACAGGCAATGATGACCCATTTAGCAAAGACGCCCCTTTGCTTAGAAAAGCTTCAGTTCCTTGGTCATAAATTGGCATCTCACCATTGATGGCAGGGATGGTCAAAACACCAAGCGTATGTTGAACAAAATAATCTTGGGTGTTGTTTTCATCCACAGCTGTTTGTGTGGCTAATAAAGCTTCAGCTGCAGCCAATTCTTTTGCCAATAAATCGGTTTCCGCTTGTTTTCGTTCGTTTTCAGCCGCCATTTCAGCCTTTAATTCCGCTAGCTCCGCTTCATTCTTAGCTGCACTCTCTTTTTGAAACTGGCGAATGATCTGCTGGTCCAGATATTGAGAGAAGGCATTTTGATAAAAAGGATAGGTGAAAATCGCTAAACCAATCAGAAAGATGAAACTAGCGATCACTTGTTTCTTTCTTTGTTTGGTCATTTTCCCAGGTCTCTTTTTTTTCATCATACCTGCCCCCTTTACGCATTATTTATTACGCTTTTTTCAACCAATAAACCGTACCGCCCATGGTTAAACTACCCAATAGTAAGAATAGGATGATTCCCATTCCCCCAGTAGCTGGTAAAAAGCCCTTCGTGTAGTTTTCGATTTCTTGACTGTCGGCAGCAAGCGCTTCTGTTGTTTGATATGAATGTTTCGTTACTTCAAACTCGAAGCCCTCTGTCGGTAAAATATATTCCTCTGAAGATACACTGGTTTCATATAAATAATAGGTACCATAGGCCAAACCTTTGATTTCAAAGATACCTTCTTCATCTGAGGTCAATTGAACCATGTTTTCAGACGAACTATCAGTAGACCAATCGTACCCGTCGGTTGTTTCGACTAAATAAGCTCCATCTTGATTTGTGATATAAAACACTGCACCGCTAAGGGTAGCCTTGCTATGCCCATCGATTTTGACAAATCGTCTTCCACCGGTAAACACATCCTCGCCAGTATCTGTCTCTTCATCCCAATCGGTTGTAACTGTTACTGTATTATTCATATTTGTATCCGGAATTGCTGATGTCGTCACCATCATTTGATAGTTGATCGTCAATAATTGATTCGCGTAGTCACCTAATGAATGAGCTGGATTCTTAAATTCAATTGTAAATGTATGACCAGAACTTATTAAAGTATACGCATCATTAGGAATTTTCTGTCCATCTGCTTCAATTGTTAAACTAGATTCAACCAATAATAAGTCTGCATGATGCTCATCTGTAATAATGAATTTTGTGTATCTGTCTTCATCTGCGATACCTGATGGGATCGCTGCCACGACAGTATAATCGACCAAGTCACCATACTGATAACTAGATCCAGTATTGGTTTTTTCAACATTTAAGTCGTCATTGATCAAATCGCTGGGTAATTCTGTTGTTACGTTTGCTGAGATACGAAATGGAACATTGACGACCGAGTTGTTCAACGCCGTTGTATTCCCATCGAAAGAAGTCGAAATCTCACTCAATAGATAATCACCTTGGGCTAGATCAGTTATATTTAGTTTGCCAGCTTCATTTGTCGTGAAAATTTCAGCATTCTCCGCGTTTTGCGCAACCCATGTTCTCACACCGTTTTCTAACTTAGATAAGACAAGTGTTTCACCCAACACAAAATCTGTACCTGCTTGATGAATGTAAAATTCTGCGTTTGCTAGTGGTGTATGACTGACTTCACCATCAGTGATGACTTGCACCACTTTATTTCCTTCCAATGCACCATAAGACAAAAAGTTCTTTGGATACAAATGGATCGTTTCTAATGGTTGACCGTTCTCATCAAGAACTGGCAATCCCACGATCAAAGCCTGTGCTTTCGTGGTAACTTCGGCCGGCGCAGCTGTTTCGACAAATACATAGATTTTCCCTTGATTCTTGCCATGAGTGGCTGGTAAGTCAAAAATGACTTGACCACTGTCAGTAGTCGTTCCTTCATCAACAGAAGTTTCTTTAAATACATGGTTTCCTGAATTTACCAACTGACCCAATTCATTTACTGTAAATTGTTGATCATTCAAATATTCAATGACCGATTCAGCTGTAGGATACGTGTCTGTATCACTGCGTAATTCATAAAACAAGTCGGATAGATCGAATGCTGTGAAAGTCACACCCGCTAATGGAATCATTTCACCTTCCTCACCATAGAAAAGTTCTGCATCTAGTTCTTTACCAGTGTTCTGTACCAGCTCGCTATTATTTGTTCCTTGTAATTTATGCAGGATAAATTCAACTGTTTCTTCATTTTCCCCATTATCCTCTGCGTGTGCAATTGGCATCCAATTGGAATTTAATAGGACACCCATTACGACACTTAATACAACCATCAATATTTTTTTCATTTTTCTTCCTCCTTCACTCAATGCTGATCTTTTTCAATTGGGTTCGATTGGTACAACCTATCACGCCTTGATGACAATGAATTAATTCTGCAGGTTTTTTCTATAATATTTCACACCTAGCCATACGAGGATTGATCCCAATACAACTAAGAAGATATTTGTGATCTCTCCAGTTTGCGGCAAAAATCCAGATCCTTTGGTATCGTCCGTAGAGGGATCATCTGGCCCGTTCCCTGGGTCGTTCGTTGTAGAAGTCTTGTTTCCTACAGCCAATGCAATCGTTGCTTCATCGTTTAGTTGATAGCTATTTTGTTCAATTGTAAAAGTCACTGGGTCTTTTAATAATTGATAATTTTCTGGTGCTTTTGTTTCAACCAATTGATAGTCTCCATAGTTCAATCCTTGGATTTCGAAGTGCCCCGACTCATCAGATGTCATGACAAGTGCTTCGGATGAATCATCCAACCATGTGATAGTGCCATCTATGATTGTCATATATTGGTTATTGTCATTTTGAATAACAAATTGTGCGTTAGACAACATTTTGGTTGGATCATCGATATCAACTTTGATAAATTTCCGCCCACCAGTATACACTGTTTTCTTTTCTGTGATCTCTTCATAATCGTAATCTGAATGTTTAAAGGAGAAGACCGCATTATTATCTAACGGTTGATCAGCCGCCGCACCCTCAACAATATACATTTGGTACTCGATCACCATTTCTTGTCCTCTATAGGCATAGTTTTCTGTAAAATAGTCTAAGTTCAGCGTAGCAGTGAAGCCGACGTTTTCAGGTAGAATGACCAAATCCATCATTCGAGCTTGCTCATCTGCTGTTATATAGGTTTGATCATCCCCAATTCTTACCTTGATCGAATCAGGAACCATCGCTAAACTCCCATCCGAATAATCATTGATCGTGACATATTGATAGAATTCAGGAAAGAGAGGAATCCAAGTATTGATTTGATAATTGATGATCTCACCATAAGCAAAGTCTTGTTTGTTCTCCATCAAGCTTTTTTCAAACAGAGGTGTTTCATCGTTGTAAACATAGGGTAAACCATCTCCTGTATACCCAGGTTCGTTGATGTAAGCAGCTTCTAAGGCTTTATCAAAGTCAAAACCATCTGCAAAGACGGTTGCCCAATCTGGCTCAGGTTCGGCCATGGCTTGTCCGTTGACGAGTACAGGCTGATAATCATTTGATTCTTCATTCCACCAACTTGATGGAATCTCAACTTTGATTTGGAAGGTTTCTGCTGTTGGCAAATATCCAGGCACGGTTTTGACCTCTTCAAAATAATAGGTACCGCTTGGGACCAAGACACCATCCATCGATACGATGCCGTATTCGCTTGATCGATAGATATGAATGCCATTTTCGATTAAACTATCATATACAGCATTGCCTTGACTATCAGCTTCGATTCCAGAGATCCATTCATGATTCATACTCATATCTTCAGTCAAATCGGGAATAAAGTATTCTCTTTCTCCTGCCTCATTCAAACGATAAAAAACGAATTCAGTACCTTCTAGAGGCGCATACTCTCCATTTACATTACGTCCTAGTTTCATAAACCATGGATCTCGAACATAGCCTAGATTTTTGGGATACAAATGTAATATCTCTGCATCAAACTCTTCTCCTGTATCACGCATCACAGGAAAGGAAATCATCATTTTAGAAGCCCATTTCTGCAGATCCACGTTTCCTTGGTCATCCACAGCAGTCTCAACAATCATATAAACAGCATGTTGCCCATTTGACCTCTTAGGTACGTTCTCAAAATATAAGAAGCCATTTTCGTCTTCAAATTCCGATTGATCGATCGAAGCAGGCAGTTCAGACGAAGGTGCGGTCGTGCCAGAATCAACGATCGATACCTCTGGAAAATCATCCTCGATCGTGAAATTGTATTCACCTTCCACTAAGTGTTTTCTGACCAATGTGCGGGTCAATTTTTCATTCAAATCTTTAGACGCTTGTTCTTGTCCAACCTCAGCTACTTTCGCATAGTAGTAATCGGTTGTATCTAGCAAAGCGAAGGTTGCGCCATTCAAACCTCTAGACAACGTCAGCATTTCACTATTGTTATGACTGGCGCCGCTGACAATATCACCAGTATTTTGGTATTTGGCATCATCAAATTGCTCCGTATAATCGCGATCGCGGAAAATCCGCTTATGAAGCAAGATATTCTGTGTATCTGTACTTGCTGCATTTGCCGTCAGCTCAGATATAGATAAAAAACCTAAAACGAGGAATAACAACAAAATAGGATACTTCATCATACGTTTCATCTTAATGTCGTCCTCCTTTTGCAAACACTGTCCTTCTTCTCACGAATACCCCACTGATGATGAATCCACCAACCAAAAAGTATGGCCAAATCCCCGGACCACCGGTAGCGGGAAGCGGGATTTTAGGATAGTTTTCGATTGAGAATCCACTCGGACCTGTGATTGGGTAATACGCATCCGGATCAACATCGTCTATCGTAACAACCAAATCGGTGCTGACGCCATCTTTCGTCTTGATTTCCGCTTGCCTACCGTCTTCAGAGATCGAAATGGTCCAAGGTCCCTCAGCGCTGATAAAATAGCCAGATGGCGCCTCGATTTCTGTCAAGATGTATGTCTTACCAGCTTGCAGAATACCATCAGTAAAAGAAATACTGCCAGAATCAGTCGATGTCACTTCAATAGTGTCTGTCAAATCCTCTCCACTCAATGTAAACCTTGCCCCTTGCAACTTATTTCCAACTTCATCAGTTTTTAGCAATGTCAAATCGTACCCTTTGGTATTGGTAATCGTTAATACACCTTCTGGCTGAATCGCCAATGGATCGCCGCTTTCGTCTTGCCAAACAGTGTCGCCAGCTTCAGTGATTTCAAAGTAAAAGTCTCCTTCACTAACAAACTTGCCCACTGTACCGGTTTCCGACAATACATAGCGTCCGATTGGAAGATCTTCGAATACGAGGGTTTTTCCTGCTATGGTCTGTTTTGACCTGCCGAATAGATCGCCTTTATTGTCGTCACTAGAGCCATCAAATTTATAAAGACTAAACTCTGTCCCTTCTACGGGTTGATCATCACCAAAAAGGTCTGTTTTTTTGATTTCGATTCTGCCAGCGATCGTTTTCACTTTGATTTGAACGGCATTAGAATTTTGATCATAGGACACGCCATTTGGATAACTAAACGTCGAGCTCGCCGTATTGTTGATCGGATTGCTGGTTGCATCCTCACTCACACGGAACCTGATTCGGATGGAAAAATCGCCGCCATAGTAATTCGGATCTTTCGATTGTGTATTGATCTTTGCGACTTGACTTTCGTCCAGATCGAAGGTCAAAATCTTACCTTTAGTTGATGACACCAAAGTGCCCAAAGATTCACCTGTTAAATCAAAGAGCTCTGCTGCCACAAATTCAATACCATCTGGAAGGGTATCTGTTATTTGATAGCCTGTTGGCATGACCAAGCCTTCAGAAACCAGATTGATCGTAGGTTGATTGATATAATAGAAATATTCTTTGCCTTTTTCAACAAACCGATCTGCTTTTTGGGGAACACCAGCAGCTAGTTCTTCAGGCTTATCTGCATCATGTCCAGTTACCCGGTATTGTTCTAAAAGATCCCATGGATTTTGGGGAGTATCATCTACGCCGTAACGATCCAGATCGTTGTAAAACCGCTGTGCCCATCCAGAAGCCTCTCCACTCGGACTGTACCAATCATCATCCGCTTGATATTGATTTAATGGTTGCACCGTTTTAGCTGGGGCTTCTTGTTTTACTGGAGTGATTGCGGCGCTTGCGAAAGTGAACCATCCTCGGTGACCTGCGCCGCCCCCCGTTCCGATTTGAAATGTATTTTTTTCCCTAATCAACGCAAAACTGACAGAGGAATTGTTATACGTCTCACCGCCAAGATAATCAGTGAAATCATTGCTGGTACCATAATAGACATTTTCAAATTTTAGTTCAAAATTTTGATCACTTGGGGTGCTTACGGTTCCTTTTTTGATGATCGTGTCAGCTGTAACAGTGCCTTCACGGTCGTCAGTTGCGCGAACAAATTCTGATTGATGAGCAAATCCATCAGAATCAGGAGTGCCATAACCATTCAATGAACTAAAGGTCATAAAAGGATTTGTCAAATTTGAAAAATCAACAGCTTTTCCAGATGGATCAGTAAAAACAAAGCTGAAGTCCGCTGCGCTGATTCCATTTAAAACCATCCCAGAATATAGATTCGTGGCCAAATCAATTGATGGTTGTGCAAATGGATATCCTGTCCATGTCGTGGGGGATGGGGAACGCTGAATATTTTGAATGGTCAACGTAGCGCCGATTGGAATGAGCTCTCCGCTTTGGTTGATAATATAACCTACCGCCGGATAATTGACTTCGACTACCACATTCGATAAATAAGTCTTATTTTTTCCCGTACCGAATTGGATATTCACTTTACCCGAGCCTTCCAGATAGTTCGTATAAACATAATTTAGATTGTCTTCATTACTGTCATAGTTTATCCGTTCAGTGCTACTATCTTTGCGGGTAATAAGATAGGTTTCTGTTCCTTGAACGCTGACTGTCATATTGGCTGGATCATTAAAAATCTTGTCACTGATCACCAACGATCCTTGCCCTCCTGATGTTTCCACGCGAGGTGAGATACTTTGATTGTTTTGTATTGCTTCCTCCTTCGTGACATCGTCTGTGGATGTATTTGTATCGTCCGTATCTGAATCTGTAGGACTCATTTCTGTACTTGCTTCTGTTTCCGATGTTTCAGTGTTTTCTGTGCTGTTGTTCCCAGTAGCATCTGTATTCTTCACAAAAGCAAGATGATTCGCGTCTATCAACACTTGCTGAGTTGCAGCACTGCTGGCATCTAAAACATTTTCGTGCAGTACGATGTTATCGTCTTCACTAACTTTCAGATCCCTTTGCAAAGAAATAGATAACCCATAGTCTTCGTCTGCCTTATCTTCATTTAATGATGTTTCAAAGGTAATCTCACCTGTAGTTGCATCATCAAAATCACTTAAAATAAACCAATCTCCGGTAGTGGACAATTGACTTAAGCCACTGATAGCCGACAATCCAGGTAACGGGGAAACAGCAATTTTTAACTGCTGTTGCTCTGCCGCATCTTTTTTGCTATATTGAATCGTCCACCTGACCGCCTGATTATTTATTTCATATGATGCGGTCACTTCGGCCATCTCATCATTTAATAACATTTGTTCCCCTGCATAACGCTCTGGTTCGGCATGAACTTCTATCGTAGTTTTCATGTTAGACAGAAACATTGCAACTAAACTGAGCAACACAAAAAGGTAAATATGTTTCTTTTTCATTGAACTCCCTCCTAGGTAAAAAAACGTTCATTTCTTTACAAATTCATTATCTATGATTTCTTAAAATCCATCAAATGAGAGCATTCTCATAATCATTACAAAAAAATGATAAAATAAAATACAAATAAATATTGATGTATAAACATAAACGTGAAGAAAAAAAGATATAGACGAAAATAAATCTCATCTATATCTCATTTATAAAAAAATATTGAGACTGAATTATTTTAATCTAAATAACTCTTATTTATATCTATTCTGTATTAAATTAAATCTAGAATCCATAATTACACTATGGTACACTTTAAGTAAGAAAAGTTTGCTAGTTTACACTGTATTTTCTAATGTGAATAAATTATCAGACGACCATAAAGGAGCACTCATCATGTGGATCGACCTTTTTTTAGAAAAGCGAGACGTAAGAAAATTAGTTATCTATCAGGAAATAGCCACCTTAAAAAAAATCGATCTCCCTTCTTTGAAAGCGCGTACGAAATGTTCTGAGTCAACGATTCTTCCTTTGATTCAAGAGATAGAATTGGATCTTGCTGATTTAACTGGTGCGGCATTTTCTTTGACCCGTTGTTTTGAAGAATCTATTTTTCCTGATGTTCATCATTATCGTCAGTACCTCTTGGAACATTCATTGGTGGCACAAGCTTTTTATACGATGCTATTGTCACCTGATGCGGGTATCAAAGATTTTTGCGCAGAACAGTTTTTAAGTCGGGCAACTGTTTTTCGTAAACTTAGTGTGGTAAAGGAGATCCTAGCGCCCTTTCACATTCAATTCAACATCAACCAATTGGAATTGGTCGGTTCTGAACTGGCTATCCGCTATTTTTTTTGCAACATCTTCTGGTTTTTAAAACCGCATATGATTGAAGAATATCCTCTGGAAGATGGCGAATTGAACGATTTGATAGATGAACTGTGTGATACTTTCGATTCAGTGACCACTGTTGGGAATAAACAAAAATTTGAATTGTGTTTAAAAATCGGCCACATTCGCAGAACCTCTGGCTACTTTATCAAGGAGTCCATCCCTTCATGGGTACTTGTACTACCCGAATCTTTTATGGATCCCCAACGTGACAAATTATATTCATATTTAAAGAAGAACTGTCCGACGATGTATTTAACTGCAGAGGAAACAAGCTTCTATTTTATCTTGTATTCTGGGGCTATTTACATTCATCAGGAAACAGAAGTGTTCGATATGTTTAGACTTTGGTCAAAACAACGCTACGAGCCTTTTACCATTATCGAAGACCTAGCAAATACGATTGCTGCGATATTTTTACCTGATGATCGACCAAAAAATTATGATGTGATCATCGCCAATATGACCAGTGTCTTTAGTACTTGCGTCGTCTTAAATGATGCGCCGCCACTGATATTCTTATTATTGAAAAAAAATTGGCAGATCAATGAGCCGTTATCTGAACATTTGTACCACTACTGTTTCAGTTACTTAAAACGGATTTCTCGCAGAAAAAAATATACTTTTTTAGAGGATCATTTAGATGTGTTGGCGCATTTATTCACCTATTTCTTGTGGCCTTCTGTAAATGACGCAGTTCGTCAACAAAAATTATCCGTGGCCATCATTGCTGAAGACAACTTCATAACGATGCTGCCACTTTATAATTTCTTTACACAACATCCTTATGTGACGCTTTGTCCTTATCATGCCCAAGAAGAAATTGATTTGCTTGTGATTCCTCACCATAGTTTTTATCCAGAACATGATACAAGACCAGTTTTTCACTATGATTATTTGGCTGTTGAAAACCAATTTTTGAAGCTAAAAGATGTCTTGGCAACACGACAATTACACAAATACAAATCTCGCCTTTCACTGACTATGAACAGCCAATAACGTTATACAGAATAAAAGGAAAAGAAGTCACCTACAGAAAAACCGACCCCAAAAATGGATGTTTTTGGAGTCGGTCAAGGCGTATTTCTTTTCCTTTTTTTGAATATAACAATTAGGATTTTGGTGTGATCATTCTTTTAATACCAGGAATCTCTTTGATTTTCATCAAATCTAACAGGAACGTAAATAATGGAATCCCAATGATCAGACCCCAAACGCCAAAAAGATGTTCACTTAAATACAAGATGATAAAGGTATAAAACATGGGTATTTCTGTTTTATTTGCCATCAATCGAGGATTTAATACGTATGATTCCAATGCATGGACAAAAATGATAATCAGCAGTATATAAAGAACATCATTCAGTCCCCCAACCGAATAAGCAATGAAAGTCAATGGAATACAAGAAATGATGACACCGGCTACAGGAATCAAACTTAAAAAGAATATCATCAGCGCCAAACTCATTAATTGCGGAAAGCCCATAGCAGCTAATGCAAGTACCGTAATCAGTGTATTGACCAAGGCGATCACCAATTGCGTTTCGATAACATTGCCAAATGCCCGTGTGAATTTAGCGCCTAAATAGTAGACATCTTCAAAGAACCAAGCGCCACTGCCATGAAAGAATAGTTTTGAGAAAGCCACGGTTCGTTTGTTGTCGACCATAAAGAAAAAACTTAACAAGAATGAGATAACTACTGTTAAGGCCAACTCGCCAAAATTGTATAAATAATTGATGACAACTACAACACCGTTCTGCAGTTTTTGCAGATAATCACTGGTCTGGATAAAATTTAATAGCGATTCTACCAACTCATTGCTTGAATCGGACTTCTGATAAAAACTAGTCACTGAATTGATCAACTGAATCGATTGCTCAATAATAATGGGTACATAATTCGTAATGACCAAATATAGAAATGTCACAATGATTTCATAGGTGAGGACACTGGTGAGTTTCATGGATAGTTTAGTTTTTTTATGAATCAAAAAAACGATTTTAAAAACCAAGTACGAAAAGATGTATGTCAGCAAAATGATCGTCATCAGACGACGAAACAGGTAAAGCAAGACGGCTAGCAGAAATAAGACTGTCCAACGTCTTAGTGCAATATTTTGGATAAACGCGCGATAATATTTCATTGGAAACTCCTTTTGATTGACCACGAATTTTACATGTGATCCGTTCATTTTCTTCTAAGAACTACCCCATTATTGACCATTATCATGAGCAAGTCAATTTATTTTCCTAAAAAAACATCCTTAGAAAGATGCAGCTATCAAACCGCTACTTTCTAAGGACGCTTCATTCACTTATTCGTACTTCTTGATGATTTTTTGGGAGGACAGATGCAATAGAAAGCAAGAAGAAACTTGCTGCTAATAGATCTGCACTACCACCTGGTGAGACATTTTGTGTTAAACAAAGCATGTGTAATTGTTCAAAATCCGCGTTTGGCAACGATTGGCTGTTGGCTTTAGCTGCAAGCATCTGTACGTGGGTCAACACTTGCTGGTTGCTACGGTATAAGATACATGTGTCATCCAATGAAGCAATGATGGCTAAAAGCATATGCAACCGTTTTTCGTCTGAATCAGGTATGTCACGCGACCAAAAATCTGCTAAGGCACGCTGTACATGCGGAAATCCAGCAGCGGCCTCCCCATAAGCGCCTTGAAGTCCATATTTCTTTTGGACGGTTTTGCCATGGCTGTCAGCAGATCCAGCCTGTATTTGACGGTCAGGAAAAGCTACAAGTTGTTGTACATCAGAGAAAATACTTGGGAAAAACACTTGTTGACGACTGAATTGACTGCTGACCACGCTGATCAACAAACCAAGCGCCCAAATGGCGCCTTTATGGGTATTGACTCCCCCAGTCGCTACAAGCATCGCTGTTTCTGCGCGACGGCCGATTTCAGCAATCGTTTCTCGTAAAGCTTGTGACATAGGTTGGCCCCAAGCTGCTTTAGCCATTTCTTCAAAGAAAGGTGTCAATGACTGCGCGGAACGAATAAATAGCACATGGTCCATATCTGTATGTGCACCAGTAGAAAATGCATCCACCAAACCAGGTTTGGGTGAAAGTTCGACTTCATCGATCAAGGCTGTTTCGACTAATTGCGCCAATTGATGACACAGGTCATTTGCTGTTCTTCCCATGATATTCTCCTCTTTCTATTTCCTAACGATCCCTTTGACTGCTTCCCAAAGCACATGCAAAATGTAGCTTAATAAAAAGGCGCAACTTGCAGTGGCCAAATAAGCAACTAGAATCATGATGCCGATCGGCAATTGCAAAAGATATGATTTAAAACAAAGCAACAATACTTGAAAAACAAAGACATTGGCTAAGTATGTGCGGTAAGCGTAGGTTGACAGCCATTTGAATTTAGGCAGCATCGTTGATTGCTTTTGGATCATGGTTGAACCGAACATAAAGACGCCCATGATCACGACCAAACTATACAGACTTTGTAATGTATTCAGATACGGCGCGTGGGCAAATGTCACATCGCCGGTATAGGTCATTAATTGATTGGCCGATGCGAGTCCCAATGCCAATCCAACTGGCAATAGTGCAAACCGAATCTTGTATAAAAATTTATAGACCGCTTCATGGTACATTAAAGCTGCTTCACCATAAATCCCATAAATCATGAAGCTAAAGACAAAACGATCCAATAAATACCAATTGTCATGATGCGGACCAGCATAGACTTGTGTTTGATAAAAAACGTACCAAGCAACGTACAATACTGTGGCAATCACCAAGACGGGCCATACTGCTTTTTTGTTGGTGAACACTTTATAACCTAACCAAACAAAGAATGGCATCAATAATTGGATTTGCAGCATCATCACGGTATACCACAAATGAGGCGCCCCGTCCCCTGTGACATATTTCAATAAGAAGGAAGCCATGTCAGTATAGGGTTGTGCTTGTTGTACAGCTGGGAATAACCACAGATAAGCCGTTGTCCATAAAACATAAGGTACAACCAATTCGAAAAATTTCTCTTTCAAAAATTCAAAGTAAGTTACATGTTGACTTGTCTTGACCATATTATAAACAATTGCAAAAATGAACAACGGTGCAGTGAACTTGACCAGCACATAAAAGGTACCAATAAAGGCTGCGGTTTTTTCGTCATGGGTATTTGCCAATGCAAAAGTTAAAATAGTTTGCATCATGACCGCAGTGACTGCAAAGACTTTCTGGAAATCACTGATATTGATTTTTAATTCTTTATTCTCGAACATATTTTCCGCTCACTTTTCTTATATTTACCAAAGCTCAGTGGTGAGTTTTGGCCCTTCGTCTGTTTTGAGTAAAATTTTCTTCTCTGGATCTCGAAGATACTCTTTCAAGGCAAAGCCGCCCTTAGGTGTGATCACTTGTGTGTCTAATTTGTCGAAAAATGCATGATTTTCTCGCAGGATAGTGTAAGGAATCCTTGCTGGTTCATCAGCATACAGCAACAAATCGAAATCGCTGCTTTCATTGACTGTTGGTTGTTGTGTGGCCAATTCAAACCCCAGACTGCCGCCAACTCCCCAGTTGCAGTCACGCAACAATGAGCGAGCTTCACGATATTGACGATAAGCAGGAAAGTCCGCGATTGCTTGTTTGCGGAAACTTTCTTTATAAATAAGATCCCAAGGGTGAATCGTTCGTTTGATCATATTGCATGGTGCTTCAAAACCAAACCTTTGTGCCCTTGCAGTTCCCCGCAACCCAACAGGCAAATAGCTGGGGTTGGTAGGGATGCCACGACGGACAGTTGCGTATATCACCTTCGATGGTTGAAACCATTCAGGAACATCAAAGGTGTCGAGAACTTCTTTTTCTAACAAGACAATATCGTGGGCTCGATTCATAGCTGTTTAATCATTCCATTCTTCATTCATACGTGCAAAAACTTTGTTTGTTTGCAAGCGACCACCAGCAACTGCAATGTCATTGGTATAGCGATTCGTCAACATCGTATCATTGGTTTTTCGTACATCGGCAATGGCATCGTTGATAGCTGCAATAACTTGTGCTACGTGGTCTGCGCTTGTTTCTTGATCTGTGATCGTATCTAAGAAAGTATAGATAGCACCTAGCTTAGTATAGTTGTTGATATCGTAAGCGATACTTGGTACTTTCTCAGCAGCGGCTTCGATCGCTGCAATGGAACGTTTGGTGACGCGACTTGCACTTTCTTTAGACATGGCTTGCACTGTGATGGCAGAACTGTTTAATGCAATCAAGCGACTTGATTGTAAACCATGGGCTAAGAATGCGCCTGAAATGGCATTACCAGCGATAAATCCAATCACAGGGTGTCCGGCTTGACGTAGTTTGGCATACGCTGCTGCACTATTGGCTAGGGCCACGTGAATCCCAATCAATTCTTCGTTATACCCATAGGCTTGACTAGGCACGTCGATGACGACGACGATTGGGCGTTTCACTGCTTTATTTTGGTCTTCTTGGTAAATAGATTCCAGTAAATGGCCCATTTCAAAACCCTCAACTAAACCTACCTCACCGTTACGGACACGATACATAGCATTTTCATGATTTGGTACGATAGACGTAACGATCACTTCTTCAGCAAATTTTTTCGAAGGTGCAGCATAGACCGTGGCACTGGTTGAAGTTGGATGTGCAAATCCAGTCAAAGCAGCAAACCATTGGTAGCCGACACTATCTGAAGCATCTTGTGTTCCTTCACTCACCGCAACTGTTGGAACAGTGTGGCCTTCGTGTGCTGCCAATGCTTGGTTATATGTTTCAATCGTCATTGGTTTTGACAAGTCTAAGTCTGATAATAAAGATAGATAGAAATCAGCATTTTCGCTGCGATGACTGTCTTTTCTTTCATTGATGGCTGCAATTACAGCGGCTTTCATGTTTTCAATACTATCTGTCACCAATTCATCGATGATTTGGGCTTCTAACCGTTGACGTGCGCCGATCGTATTCCAAATCAAATCCTTGTCGCTTGCGTCAAACTCACGCACGCCGGCTTCTTGCTCGATTACTTCAGGTCCATTCAAACCGATCCGTGCTTTCTTCGTTGCAATCAAGTAGCTCATAAGTGCAGAAGTAATAGACATCCCGCCAAATGAACCGACACGACCAGGGACTAGTCCAATCACAGGCACGTATTGTTTCAACGCAACAATTAGATTGCCGATTTCAGAAATAGATAGTAAACCATAGTTTGCTTCTTGCAAGCGGACACCACCTGTATCCAAAACAATGATTGGATAAACGACGTTTCCTTGTTTGTTTTCTTCTAAAGTATGGGTCAAGGCAGCAATGATCTTGGCACCAGAGACTTCACCGATACCGCCGCCTTGAAATTTGCCTTCCATAGCGATCATGACAACAGATTTGCCATCGATCGTTCCACGGGATACGACGATCCCATCATCACTTTGCGGAACGATATCTTGGGCAACGAGGTTTGGTGCAATCATTTGATCGAAAGGATCGATCAATTCACGGCCGCTACCTTCATCCAATAAAGCTTGTACCCGTTCACGGGCATTCAATTCTACAAAACTATTTTTCATCTGAAAGTTCCTCCATTGCTTGAGTCAAACGCAAGTAGACAACTCCGGGTGTTGCGCCGAAATCATTGATAACGATATCAGCAGAAATTGGATAACGATCAAAGAAACGGGTCAATACATTTTGCCACACGTCTCCAAAACCATCGCTGCCTGTACAGATTTTGACTGATGTTTCTGCTTTTTTAGTTGGGAAAAGCAAGATTTCTAAATCGCCAGAGCCAACCACGCCGACATGTACTTTTTTGGTGATTGGTTGCGTTGTTTTATAGGTATATGATAAAGATTCCATTCGTCATTCTCTCCTTTATGACCATGTTCTGAATTTCATTGGGGGTTCATACAAACCATCAGACCATTCAATCAAATCATCGACAGTTTGAGCAGCCAGCAACGAACGTTTTGCATCGCTGCGTTTAATACCAAGATCTTCAGGTAATTTCACGATACCCGCTTGACGCAATGCATCTAATGATTCTTTGGTACTTGTCAAACCAAGAGGTGTCACACCGCCAATTGCAGCAATTGCAGCTTGTTTTTGTTCTTTAGAAGTTGCTTTATATAAATATGCGATCCCTTCTTCAGTCACGATGTGAGTGGTATCTTCGCTATAGATCATCACTGGTGCATTGGCTAATCCTGCTTGTTCTTGAACGGCTAACGCATCTAATGTTTCAACAAACACTGGTTTTTTGTTTGATCCATAGGTTTCAACCATTTGGACAACCAATTTTTGGCCTTTGCCTAAAGGATCATTTTCATCCCGCAAAGATTGCCAAGCTGGTGTTGAATGACGACGTCCACCAGGATTGTGTCCCATATTTGGCGCGCCCCCGAAACCTGATAAGCGGCCTTTTGTAACAGTTGAAGAGTTTCCTTCATAATCCAATTGCAAGGTTGAACCAATGAACATATCAATCGCATATTGACCAGCCGTTTGTGACAATGCCCGATTACTGCGCATAGTGCCATCTTTCCCTACGAAAAAGACATCTGGACGTGCTGCGATATATTTTTCCATCCCGACTTCGCCGCCAAAGCTATGGATACTTTCGACCCAGCCTGATTCAATTGCAGGAATCATAGTTGGATGTGGATTTAAGACCCAGTTCTTGGCAACTTTTCCTTTAATCCCTAATGTTTCGCCATACGTTGGCAATAACAATTCGATTGCAGCTGTATTGAATCCAATCCCATGGTTCAATGATTGGACTTCATGTTCAGCATAGATACCTTTCAACGCCATCATTGCCATCAAAATTTGTAATTCGGTAATGTTTTGCGGATCACGGGTAAATAATGCTTCTAATTGATAAGGTTGGTCTGCCAAAACAATGACATCGATCCAGTCACTTGGAATATCCACCCGGGGCAATTGATCAACGATCTCGTTGACTTGAACGATCACGATACCATCTTTGAAGGCTGAAGCTTCGACGATCGTTGGTGTTTCTTCTGTATTGTAACCAGTGTATAGGTTTCCTTGACGGTCCGCTTTATCAGCAGCAACCAGTACAACATTAGGAATCAAATCAACAAAAAGACGACCATATAGTTCAAGATACGTATGGATGTCACCTAGTTTCATGGTGCCGTCTTCGATCATTTGTGCCACGCGGGTACTTTGTGCGCCAGCATAGGAGAAATCGATTTTTGCAGCAATGCCTTTTTCGAAAATCGTTAAATGTTCTGGGCGAGAGATACTTGACATGATCATGTGTAAGTGATTGACTTTTGTTGCGTCTACTTGTTCTAAACTTTTTGATAGAAAACTTGCTTGTTTTTGGTTGTCACCTTCTAGGACAACTTTGTCGCCTGGTTGGATCAATGTTTCTAGTACTTCAGTGATCGAAGCAGTTGGTACATATTTACCATCAAGCAAATGTTCGATTTTTTTCATTGTTTGGGCTTTTTTTTCACGTTTACTAGCCCAATTTCTTGCTGGTTTTTCCATTTTTTTCATCTCCACTTTTGATATAGGAATAAGGCATCATCCATGCCATGTTGATCCAAATTGATCGTACGGATCGCTTTGTTCTCACCAAACTTTGCATGAATCAGCTTTGTCAGGGTATTGCCAGGAGGAAATTCAAGTGCCAAGTCCATTCCCACTTCTTTGGCGACATCCATCATCTTGTTCCATTGCACAGGATAGGCAATGTTTTGCAAGAGATCTTTACGCATCTCATCAGGATCCATCGTCATTCGTCCATCCGTATTTTTGATATAAGGACATGATGGTCGGTCAAGGTTGATCGTCTGCATGAAAGGCGTAAATTTTTTGACGGTTTCAGCCATCAAGATACAGTGTGAGGGCACAGGAACTGCCAAAAGTTTCGCTGTTTGCGCATGGTGTGCTTTTGCACGTGTCAAGGTTCTTTCTAGTCCAACCACATGTCCAGATATGGTATGTTGCATCGGACAATTTTCATTTGACAAATAGACCGGATACGCAGGGTCAAAACTTTCAGCTACCACAGCTTCGGCTTCATTACGGGTCAAACCGACGATCACACCCATCGCATAATCACGCGGATAGGCTTGTTTCATCAGTGTGGCCCGATGATAAACCAAACTAGCAGCATTTTCAAAACTCAGCGCGTCACATGCCATCGCAGCACCAAAAGCGCCAATTGAATGTCCTGCGACCACATCTGGAAATACATTTGCTTCCTTCAATTGATCGGTATAATAGGCCGCTTTGACCAATAACGCCAATTGAATGTAGACTGTATCTTCCTGATGTGCCTGTGCATCTTGGAGCTGATACCCAGTGGCTGCTTCTAATTGCCTGAAGTACACTGCGGGGACGTCTTGCAACATTGTCACAGTCTGACTTCCTTGACCGGGATATAAAAAACCTGTACTCATGAAGAACCTCCTATACAATTTCTCTTTCCTCTGTTATCTTAGTGGAAGTTTGTTATAATAAAAAATACCAAATTGAGTAAAATCCATAACCAAAAGGTATGGATCAAGGAGTGTCCCATGAATCTTGACCATTTAAACTACTTCAAAAAAGTTGCAGAACGAAAAAACATCACACAAGCAGCCCAAGAGTTGTATATTTCGCAACCTGCTTTAAGCCGAGCAATGAAACATTTAGAAAGCGAGTTAGGCGTACCCTTGTTTTATCACACCGGCCGCAATATTGAATTGACGCTATATGCTGAAGCATTTTATCCATACGTCAAAAAAACCTTGGATCAATATGATCAAGGTTTAGCTGCGATTCAAGCACTAAATGAAGAAATGGTGCCTTCCATCACGATCTATTCCGAAGTCGCCTCTGTATCACTGCCCAATCTCGTTGGAACTTTTGTCGAAAAACACCCAGAGATCCAATTGTCGATCAAACAACATGGTACTGCGGAAAATAGTAAAGATCAGGTTTACTACATTACATCAGAGCCAAAAGCGGGACTGACAAACCTGCCTATCTTCACCGAACCAATTCTGCTGGCATTGCCTAAGAAACATCCATTGGCCGTGAAAGATGATTTGTTGGTAGCCGACCTGCAACATTTGCCTTTATTGATGCTAACGACCAATAGTCCATTGCGCCGTACGATCGACGAAGCGTTTGAAGCAAAGAAAATTGCTTTGACGATTGGTTCAACGACTGATGATCCAGCAACCTTGCGGTCACTGATCAACCAAGGGATCGGTATTACCTTCTTTCCCAAAATCACTTGGGCGTATGATCCAAACGCACCATTTGTCTTGCGTAAACTTGCGGACTTTCCATTGAGCCGCACGATTTACCTATCTTCCAGTTTTACCGAAACCCACCCAATGACCAAAATGATTGCAAAAACATTGACTGAATTTTTTATTGGGTAACGCAAAAAAACATATCCAGATGACCGGTTGGTTACCTAGATATGTTTTTATTTGTAGTAAAAACGACCCTCGAAGCATGTTCTAAAACAAACAGTTCATTTTTTGATGACATGTCATTATCGCTGATTATTCCGTTGCTTCGCTGACCAAACTCCATGTAATCGTTGATTGGTAGCTGACGGTATTGCTTGAGGAGACATCGATGTTATTGTCTTTCCCATTGATCTGCAATGCGACTTTGTCGCTTGCCCAATATTTTACTGAGGTGACAGTTCCCGTTGCACTATGTTCATCGATACTAAAAACCGCTGCCTCAGCATCAGTGATTTTTTGCCCGATCTTGGCACTCGATCCTGAACTATTTACCACCAATGAATTGACAAGATCAGTGCTTGTGCTATTTGCTGTACCAAACGGAATGTATAACATCGTACTATCATTCGCCAATGTCTCTGAGCCATTAGTAAATGAGGAGCGCCGTGCTTTGACGGTCCATCCATCCATATCACTTTCTGCTTCAGTTGGCGTGGTTTCCGTCACTTGGATCCATTGATTTCCATAGGTTTCACTCGCCTGTGCATAGTAAAGATTGATGCCATACTCGAATGGGACTGTGCCAAAGTCAAAGGTGCTTGGCACATAATCGAGGGTCAAGGCACCCATTTTTCCCGTCCCGCTATTCTCCGCTTCTGTGTCGGCAGTTTTAAGGGTCTCGGGATTGATAGGCGCAGTTGTGCTTGCAGTTGCCCCATCCGTACTAGTGATCGTAAGGGTTGCTTTTGTTTGAATTGCCTCAGAATATAATGTACTTGTATCTTCCGGCAGTGTATAAGTGATAGCAAATGTTTGCCCAAGATTGTCCGCTGTTAAACCAGATTGAAGCGCTGTGACTAAATTGGTATCTAAGTCAACGATCATCCCGTCATCCTTATCAAAAGTTTCCATCTTTCCATTAGAAATAATCGTGACTTTCGGCAAACCATAATTCAATAATAACGTATTAATATAAGCAGGTTCATCTTGGGTGCTCGTATAGGCTGCATTGAGTGTCTCTATCGATAAGCCAAAGTTTTGCGCTGTGATGATTGGTGTCGTTGAATAGACAGTTATTTTACTAGTAATAGTTGCGGTATTGCCTGCCTCATCAGTAATTAGGATTGGAAGTTCATAGGACCCTGTGTCCGTATATTGATGGTTTAAATCCGCTTCACAATCATAAGTAAAAGTTGTGTTGTTAGGATTAGAATCGTCTACGTTTGTTATTAAGGAAGTAATGTCAAAATTCTCTGGAAGGCTATTATCCTTGACCAAGTAATAGGGAACAATCTCAGCAGTTGGCGCTGTCTTATCTAATACAACTTGCCCGTCTTCTTCTAGCTGATCATAGGCATAGGCGGCTTTCCCTTCGTAATAGGCATAAATTCGAACGCGATTACCTGCTGTAAACCCATTCGATTCTTGACCGCTGATCGTTCGTAAATCAAATATAAATTCGCCATTTTGATCTGTCAGCACAGTAAAATTATTCGTCAAATCAGAACCATTATCAGTTGCTGTGACAGGACTTGCAATCCTACTGCTTTTCGTTTGATCAATCGCTATACTCGTTGCTTTGTTCTCCATCACTTCTGAAATCCGTACATAGGCATTTTCAACAGCTGTTGCTACGCCGTCCACATCAATAACAGCAACTTTTCCAGAAACAATGTGAGAGCCTTGATCACTGGGATTATCATTCGCTGTAGAAGCAAAGGTTACCTCGACTTCAGCAATATAGGTGAATTGCAGGCGCTGAAATCCATCCGTGCGCCACGTATCGTAGTGAGTAGTAAAATCATTAAATATGGTTTCAGTAGTCGCATTACCGGTAATTGAAGTATTTGTGCGCGTCAATCCTGCATATGGGATTTTCAGACGATACATAGGTGACCAGCTATTAGTAGGTAAAGCATCATCCAGATCAGCCCCCCTCGCCCAGGCATTTACTTTCTGATTGTCAGCATTGAGGTAACTTCCTGAAGGCATATAAATCAACATCGAATTGGTATGCGGTTCTTCGTTGAACTGAAGATTGACATTTTTTGCATCATTGATATTGATTGTTGAAATCCCAGCAAAATATAAAATATATTTTGCTGAAGTGCCATCCAATTGAACATCAAAGGTGGCTTTGCTGCCGACCGTGATCGAAGTAGTGTATGGCGCGTACATTGCAGCGCCTGCACCAGTAGTACCTAACGATGAAAGTAAGAATGTCCCACCATCCTCGACAATGATTTGAGCAGCAGATCCCAAAAAAACAGCATTTAAACCGTTGCCGTTTCCATGCGAATTCCCCTCACAGCGAATATCCAGCTTTGCACCTTGTGCTATAGTCAATATAGAATTTGCGCTAGCGAGTGAAAGCCCAGAAAAGTGCCGAGCAGCAGTTTGATCTATGATCACTGTGCTATTGGTTTGCAAATCAATACTTCCTCCGCCGATCAAGTGCAAAGCAGCGGGACATTCACCAGTTGTCGCTACCGGTGCAGTACTTATCTGAGGTACCCCACCATTATTAAGAGGATCTTCGTCCCATACTTCATCGCGCCAACTGCTCAGTAAAACAGTTGCACCTTCTCCGACTGTCAAGTTCCCACGCACTAATAAATTGCCCGTGACATATCCATACGCAACCACATAACTATTTGCCTCAATAGTTAAATCTTTAGCGTCAAAATTCTGTGCATTTGAGTTGTTATAAACAATATCAACTGTAGTACTCGGATCTAAAGGAGAAGTATACGTGCTCCCACCCAAAATGATTGATCGAATATTCCCTGTAAGCGTGACAGATGCATTGATTGCATGAAACATCTGTGTACCATAGGCTGTCACATTTCTAAAGGTCAAAGATGTGCCGGAGTAGTGATTTGATTCAGTTGTAAAGATCCCATAGTAATTGCCAGAATAGATGGTCAAATCATCTACAATGATTGTCCAAGCGCCATTATTGGGCAGCCAATGGCTCCCACATCTGAAATCAACCAAATGTCCATTTCCGCGAATCCACAGCGTCCTCGCATAGTCATTGATGCCAAATAAAGTACTTGAAGTATAAGTGGTATAAATCTTTTTTGAGAATGTAAAATTTTCCGTTATATCCATAATCTCTATAGCCGGGTTTGCCAAAGCTTCAAACCATGTTGATTCACTAGTGATTTCTGCATAATTATCCGTTGTTTCCGTCACATAGTCAGTACTTGTTGTTTCAGCAGTTGCCGCGATGCCTGTTCTAGTGCTGCTGGCAGATACTGTTGATTCTGTTGGATTTTCGGTGTTGCTGGTACTGGTCGCTGTTGAATGGTCCCCTGTAGTACTTTCTGTGTCGTCTGTCTGCGGGGACGACGTGTTTGTCGTGTGCTTCGTGATAGTAACCGTTGCAGATTGATAGCTTGTCTGATCGACTGTCCGCTGAACAAAGAGCGCTGTATTGTCTGCCAGTTCTTCAAAAGATACATCTAAGGCAAACTCAATTTCTTGATTGGCTTGAGATGTGGAAATGACTACTGTATCTTCCACTAAATAGATAATATCCGTCGCTTCAGCCGTATAATGCAGCCCCTTTGGCAAAGAAATCTGATAGATTCTTTCTTCAGGTGTTATTTCTTCATCGAGTAAAGATTCCTCTTCAATGACTGGAGTGGAATCGACGAATTGAAATGTCAAACGTGCGGTCTCTTGATCAATGACTATCTCCGTGTTCCCGTGACTACTTAAAACCATACTGTCACTGACAACTTGCTCGGTTGCAATAGCCACTATTGGCATCAATAAATAAGATGCGATCAGACTAATGACAATCAGTATATAATTGAGCTTTTTCATACGTTTCCACCTCCTGCCTTCGATAAATCAGCAATAATCCACCTATAAGAATCGTTTCAATGCGTAAGGCTACGCACAAATCCTTCTTTGACTAAGCATGATAAAAAGACGTTTCACATACCTCACCTCTTTATTTTCCCTCTTCTGCTCCGAAACAGCAGCAGGATCAAAAGGAAGATGATCAAGGTAAGAATACCGATCAACAGCCAAATCCATCCCTTTGATTCTGGTTCTGGATCATTGATTGCCGCATCATTCAATGCAGCGGCTTCTTGATTAGTGATCGTAAAATCTTTTTGCCATTCCCACGTCGTTTCCTCCCATTTGGCATCCTGCGTTGTGACGGTCAAGTAAAGAGTATAATCACCGCCGGTCATCTGATCTCCATCTAATAAGATGGGATAGGCATAATTTGAATTAGGTGCCATCATCAGACCTTCACTACTAGATTCATAAAGAACATCATAACTATTTTTTTTCATGATCTTTGCTTGATAAGACAACTTACCTACGATTGCCGGTTGATCATTTTGAATATTGGCAAAAATAGCTTTTTGGTAGTCCTTCAGTCCTGTAGTGACATTGACGAAATGAAGATTCGGTGCGTCTATTTCTTGATTGACCGTTAATTTGACAGCAACAGCATAAGAATACTTATTCTTGATGCTGATACCTTCTTGAGAGGAATCTTCTGTGACTTGAAGCTCTTTTTCAAAGTACCATGAGCCCAAATACACCCCATCTTCGATGTCGTCCGGTACGTGAATTTGAGCAGTCACCACACGGGTCTCTCCAGCCGGGATCTCAGCTTTGATGTCTGAGGCAACCACAGTCGCAAAATCACTTATTTTGAAAGCTAAACTTTTATCATAAGTTTTCGCTGCTGAGGTATAATTGATTTCTCCATTTGCATTGGTAAAGGTAGTAAAAATTTCGGAGTATACAGTGATCGTCTCTTCGCCAGAATTGGTGATTTTGGCTTGGATTTCTCTAAAATCACCAGGAGAGACGAGTAAGTCATAAAACGAACTGCCTTCCTTGATCGCTCCTTCAGGTTGGATTTTTTGGACACTATAGTTGATGTCTCCATTGGTTACGGCTTCCTCTGCTTGTACTGCAGGTGTTAGATAGTATAATCCGAAAGCAATCAGTAAGCATAGTCCAATATGATGTAGATAACGCATTGTCTCCCCTTCTCTCCTCTATGTTTAATCTATTCTCTTAATAATCAAGTAGTCGCTCCAGCTGTCAGTGTCCATGTGATGGTTGACGCATAGCTACCTTCTTGCGCTGTCAATTGAGGTACTGTCAACGTGACATTAGCAGCTGGCCAAGTCGATGTTGAAGTACCTTTACCAGTCATATCATCTGCTGTATCAGCGGTTTTAAAAATCGTTTGCGCTGTCCCTGTTCCAGTCAGTGCTACCTCATATGTCAAAAAATTAGTAGTATCAATGTCTGAAGATATCGTGTTTAAATTATTGCGTGCTTCACCCGCCGGAATTGTCAATGTTGCCCCAGTTAAGGTAGATGAATCTGAAGTAAATTGGGTATTTGATACTGTGATTGTCCACCCTTTCCCACTTGAGAGCGTTCTATTGTCAGTCACCTGAAGGTAATTACTTTCTAACTCTTCACTTGCTACAATTGCCTTGTAAGTATGCTCTGATGCAAAAATCTCTTGTGTTCCAAAATCAATGTTTGGAATAACATCTAGTGTGAGTGCCCCTTCGCTTCCTGTTGTCGTATTTGTAGTAAGGGTTCCACTAAAATCCTCAGCTGGATCTAGGGGATTTACAGGCGAAGTATTCGAATTGTTTTCAGTAAATGTGATCGTTCCTTCCGTCGTTGCATCTGCTGCATATACCATTGGAACCATAAACAATACTGCACCACATACCAATAGGCCCGATAAAATTGCTTTTTTCATCATTGTTTCCTCCTTGTCTTGTTGTGGTTCTTAGGCACTCGGTTCTGTGGCCAATGCCCATGTAAGCATGTTGCTGTAATTCCCAGCTTTGACTATCGCCAGCTGGAATCATCAACGTCACATCAGCCGTTTTCCGAGTGCTTGTTGCTGTTTCTTTACCAAGGTTTCCATCTGTGATCGTCGCAAAGAATCCGTTGCGGATTTTTTATTGACAACTAAACCTGTGTCAAGATCCGTATAACAGGTTTGGTCAATTCCCGTTGCATCAGACATTCAAGGTATTATGTGTTTCAGCTGGACTTAAGGAATTGACTGGCTTCGTTGGTTGATTATTGTCCACCAGTCCGATGCCACCGACGGTCGCCCCATTGCTTTTTGCATAAACAACGATCCCATGACTTGCTGCTACAGCCAAATCAATCATATCAAAACAAATCGCCATCAATAGCTTTCTCAATAGGATTCCCCTCCCTTCCTGTAACAAAAGCATTGACTATAAAGTAAATGTATCAAAATACTAAAATGCTAGTTCTCACAAAATGAGAATAAAACAATAAATGTTGATAAAAATAACAAATGTATTGTTATGTTTGCACACTTTCGTTTGATATACTGGATAAATAAGCCAGATTCTACAATCGAAAGGAAGATTACATGCTGCGTTCTGACTTTATTGAAAGTCCGAATAGTCAACTGAACGATTTATTGTTATCGTTATATCATGAGGGACCTGCATCCCCCCATGCCCTATCGGAAAAATTAAAAATAACAATGACTACAACAAATAAATACATAAAGAAATTGCAAAAACATTTGCAGGATTTTTTTGAGAAAGAAGATTGTGCCTTGACAATCACCCCTCAACTTGTCACCTTTCATTTAAGCCATCACATATCCATTGCTGAGGTTTTGAATACATTTTTGTTGTCCTCTGACAAGTATCAAATGATGCTGACACTATTTGAGAATGGTTCAATTTCTCCAAAATCTGAAATTGCGATCTCGTTAAGTCCAGCTACTTATTATCGACGAATCAGCGAATTGAATACGATTTTGGCAGAGTTCTCATTAGCTATTCATAAAGGACAGTTAGTCGGATGTGAAGCACAAATCGTTTTTTTCTACTTCTGTTTCTTATGGCTCTCCTATGAAGAAAAAATCTGTTTGACCAAGAAAAATGACCCTTTGACTCATGAACTATGTTCAATGCTTACCCATGCTTTTCAACTTGAAATGACTGTGTTGGATCGTGAGAAAGTAGCGATATTGGTTGATATCTTTCACCATCGGCTGTCCGTCAAGCAGGGGTACACCCAAGAATATCTGCAAAAAATAAGACCAACCTTTGCGTTACTGCGCAAGCAGGCTGATTATCAACTTGCATCTGATATAGCGAATGAGCAACTGATTATGGTATACGATATCTTCCATTCCTTTATTCTGCCGTACATTCAGACACCGTATCAACAAGTATGGTTAGACGCGAATCAAGATTCGACCCCTTTAGGACGTGGGTGCCTCCTTTTATCAAACAGTTTGTTCACTGCAACTGGCTATATCCCTACTGAGGCCACACGTGCAGTGATTGCACAGCATATGATTTGGTTTACGGCTAGCCAATACTATTTCCAAGGGACATTCTCCGAAGTTGATCGATGGGTCGCAAACAATTTCTTCTGTGAGCGAAAGTACTTTGATGCGCATGATTACCAAACTGTCCATCATTATCTAAAGAAACAAAAAATAAGACGCTATTTCTCTTATGATTGCCAACAAATATTTTGGATCGCGAATATTGCCTATTGCGCCTCATTGCTTGTCAAAAATGCCACAATACCACCAGTCAAAGTTGGGGTATTGGATCCATTGAATCCTTTGAATGGCCAAATCAATTGCCAACAATTGGCAACATTTGTTGATGTGGACTTTCCAATCAGAATTTTGCCTTATACAAATGAAACGACGTTTGATTGTCTGATCATTACTAGTCATTTTAGAAAGTTAGAAGCGACATTCCCCGCTCCAGATGATCTCCCGATTTTTCGTGCATCAGGTGTCTTGTCCAAAAATGAAATGCTTAGGATACAAGTATTCCTATGTGATAATTTTGGTCAGACTTCGCTGGTATCAAATGACCACTAGCATTTTTCTCATCTGGATTCTCCGCTCATCTACACAGTCAGATGAGCAGTTTGATTGGGTTGCTTTTATCCCTATACCGCTTTTCATATTAAATGCCCATAGTGATGTACACATTTTCATAAACTTTCTTCTTGACTTAAAGTCGACTTTAACAAGTAGACTTAAACTATCTTATATACGAAAGAAGGATGTTTATGCGATCTGCAATTTTTGAAAAAGCGGGATTAGTAACTGTTCAAGAAGTCGAAAAACCTCAGTTGCAAAAAGAGGATGATGTGATCATCAAAATTGTACGGACCTGTGTCTGTGGCTCAGATTTATGGTCTTATGCTCATGGAGACAATAAGGCCCCGCATTCTGTCAACGATGGCCATGAAGCGCTGGGAATTGTTGAAGAAATTGGTTCGGCCATTACAAGTGTCAAACCTGGTGATTTTGTGATTGTGCCCTTTACTCATGGTTGTGGTGAATGTGATGCGTGTCGCGCAGGCTTTGATGGTACTTGTGACCGTCATCAAGGATCAACCAATTGGTCAAATGGCTTTCAATCGGAATATGTGCGCTTCCATTTTGGCAATTGGGCATTAATCAAAATCCCTGGGCACCCCTCTGATTACACTGAAGGCATGATCAAATCGCTGTTGACCTTGGCTGATGTGATGCCGACAGGCTATCACGCAGCGCGTTGTGCCCATGTCGAAAAAGGAGATAAAGTGGTGGTTATCGGAGATGGCGCTGTGGGTCAATGTGCAGTGATTGCTGCTAAAATGCGTGGTGCCTCACAAATTGTTCTGATGAGCCGTCATAAAGACCGACAAGAAATGGCCCTTCAGTCGGGGGCTACTGCCATCGTAGCAGAACGTGGCGAAGAAGGCATTGCCAAAGTCCGGGAAATTCTTGGTGGTGGTGCGGATGCAGCGCTTGAATGCGTTGGAACTGAAGCTGCCTTTGATCAAGCCTTGGGCGTGCTGCATAATGGTGGCCGTATCGGGTATGTAGGTGTGCCTCATTATCAGAATCGGGCGATCGGATCGACATTTGCACAAAATATTTCGATTGCCGGCGGCTCGGCTTCAGTCACGACTTATGATAAACAATTCTTACTAAAAGCTGTACTAGATGCAGCAATCGATCCCGGACGTGTCTTTACACAAACCTATCCGTTTGATGATATCAATCAAGCCTATGCGGATATGCAAGAGCGAAAAACCATTAAATCAATGGTTGTCTTAAGTTCATCTGAAAACCAGTAGTTCTTTCAACACGTTGAATCAATAAAACCGCAATGCATCCAAGAAGCTGATGCACTGCGGTTTTATGCTGCTAGGTGAATGACTATACGATTTAGTCATCTAATAAGGAAAATCTGATCAGTACTTGTTCATGGCCCGCAATTTCTGCTAACCTTGATGGATCATCGATTGAACCTATCTTTGTGTAGTGATACCCTGTCTGAAAACTTTTATAAAACAGAACGAGCGTATTGTCTCCAAACAACATAATATCTCCGTTTTTGATTGAATCGACAGGTCTATGATCATTAGGAATCACATCAGTCAAAGTGCCATACTTTTCATTTCCATTTAGCTCAGTCATCAGCAATGATACAGGTAGTATTCGACGAAAAGCGTTTGCTGTGGGATTATCCACAAATGAAGCGTTAAAGATCGCACCATTTATTTCTACTTTAAACATCTCAGATGAATTGCTATTGATTGGTAGATCCGCGAGCGAAAAAGACGCATCACTTTGTGCTGTTACTGATGTTTCGGTAGTCCATAAATCCTCTCTACTCATTTGAACCTCTTTTTGGTTGCCAGCACAAGCGGACAAATAAATCAAACCACAAATCATCCATAACCCAATAGCCATCACAATCCCCTCCTATCTCAACAATACGTCTTCAAGGTAGGTTGAAGTCAACTATTTTAGCAAATAAATGATCTGCAAGATAAACTCATTTACATATGATGCTTTCCAGAAATGTCGGTTTCCAATAAATGGTGTCGAAACAATCGAATGATTAATTTGCTGGAACTGATTGTAACTGCCATTAAAATGTGGCTGTATAAACGCCTTCTCTAGGAATCTTTTGACCAAGATCCAGATGAACACTTTCAGCTCCTGTCGTGTTGTCACCAATACGATAAAGCCATGTTCCTTGTCCTTCACCAGCATCTGCCGTGATGAGAGTGGTTGCAGCCTGGTTTATATTTACTGTCGAACGAAACATTCCAGGAGGCGTCGCATTTCCCGGTGCAATGATAGTTCCGTTTTGCAAGCTCAATTGTGCTCCTGTCAGTTCGTGATCAACCGTGGTATGACGAAAATTGCTTGCTTGTCGAACAGTTAAACGCCATCCTCCTTGATCTTGAGGTAAACGACGATCGGAAATTTGAATATAGTTGGGGCGCTGAGCATCAGGTTGGCCCGCGGCATCTGTACCTCCTTGCAATTGAGCATAAAAAGTCGTATCAAACAAAGAGTAGGCTTGTTTTCCAAACGCAAATTGAGAGAGAAAATCAATCGTGACTAACTCGGTCTTCGCCATTTGTTGATGTCCATCAGGGAAAAACTCAACCTCAGGATCAAGGGGATCTAAAGGGACCACGTTGTCAGGAACATAGGTATAGATCACCTCATTTTCTACATCGAAAATACCATTTGCGTTATCCGGGATACCTAAAAGAACCCAGCCTTCTTTAGTTATTGGTTCTGTCGTGAATGGATCACCCACAAAACCAGTAATGGTGAGGGGCGTCTCAATATCCTCTCCAGCTTGGTTTCGGAAAAATACACGTAACAACGCATTTTGTCTATAATGGGCGGTGACCGTAGTATTGGTATTGCCCATTATCAAGTCCGTGGACAATTGGCTGGCATCTATAAACTCTCCGCCAGACCACCCAACAAAAGTATAGCCTTGGACCTCAGTAACGCTGAGACTGATTGGAACACCTTGAAAAGCACGCCCCGATTGTATATTTTGTCCTTGAATGGCAATATTTTCGAAATTTGGCGGATCAGTCATGACTGTTAATTGGCTGACGGGAGGCGTGGATGTGAGAAATCCAACATCAAAATTGTTTAGCGGGTGGCTGACTTCAGGGACTGAACTACTACGGCTTGCAAGATTTGGATAAGCTTGTTCAACATTTAGTGGTGGTGTCAAAAATCCAGCACCCGTTAAACGATTTCCGCTAAACACAACTGAATCTGTTAGGGCCATACTTGTTGGTCGAAAATTACGTACTCCGACCGCACCGCCATAAGTGCCGGCAGTATTATTCGTAAATATTGCACCCGAAATCTCAGTTCTCGACTCTGGCAACAAGGAAGCATATCCTACTGCACCGCCATAGACGTCAGCATGATTGCCTTGGAAAGTACCACCTTCCACATCAATCGTTGCACCGCCCAAACTAAATATCGCACCACCACTACCACCTGTTGTTCCAAGCGCACGATTATTAAAGAAAGAACCATTACGTATGCGGACATAGCCCGCGCCACTCGTATAGATCGCACCGCCACTTTGTATCCTTGATTCATTGTCTATTAAAGTGCCATTATTCATGAGAAAATATCCATCTCTGACATTGATTGCTCCAGTATCAGTTGAGCTTCGAGCAACAACATTTCTGATGGTTGCACCATTCATAATGAACGAGCTTCCTCTTGAGGGAGTATTGACACGTCCCAATTGTACGCCACCAATAACAGCACTAGATCGCCCTTCCCCTGTGATATCCCCAACCAGTACAATACCTTTATCCAGGGTCAATGAACTCTCTTCAAGTATAGTGAAGTGCCGTGCCAACAGTGAAGTCGATGTTTGTCCAAATTCGTATTCGCTATTCGGGTTGTCCGGTTGAATCGTAATCTCTTTCCCTCCATCAATAACAATCTCTTCCGTAAAATCAAAGCCTGCCGTCACTTGGATTGTCGTGGGTTCAATGGCATTGTCAATGATAGCCTTCAATTCAACAAAACTACCAGCACTGGTTTGCACACGTTCCATCCCACTATTTTGTGCAATCTCTTCTGGCGCTGCAAATGGAAGATCAAGTTCTGCTTCATCCGGCTGAAAATCAAGTTCAGGTTCTACAAAAGAAGCTGTATCTTGATTTTCACTTTGAGACAGATCCTCTGTTAAATATGCTGGCATCTCATCAAAACCATCTTCATCCCCTCTATTATCAAGTAATTCAGTAGGCATTTCTAATCCAATCGTTGATTCGTGTATCATAGGAGAAGGTATGTCTGCCTCTTGTAACAAATCGGAAGTAACTGGAATAGTTGATTCACTTATGATTTGCTGCGCTTGAACCAAAGTAAAGGGGGCTATCAACAAGAGGGTAAGACAGAGACTTACGATTCTGATCTTAATTTTTCTTTTCATCATCACGTTCCTTTCTCTTCCAAAGAATGCTAACCGTTAGAATAAGTGTGACAGCAAGTGAAGCAATTGCTAAGACTGCCCACCAATTTATCTGTTCATTGATGTTCACATCCGTCCGATTGAATTGACGCGCTTCATCTGTTTCAATAGTAAAAGATTTATCAAAAGACCACTCATACTCTTTTGATTGAGCATGTAGCGTCAAAACATAGTCTCCGCTGCGGAAGCGATCCCCTTCTAATGGAATCGGAAAATCAAAGTGAGAATTAGGTGCCATTTGCATCCCTTCCACGTGATTTTCGTATAAGACATCTGTTTGTCCTTCAGCGCGAATCTCAGCTGTAACTGCCAACTGATTGATATATACCGGCGTATAATTTTGCAATGTTGCACTAAACACATTGCGATAATTTAATTGATCTGCAAAAACTTTCAGAAGGTCCAGATCTGGTTCTATCATTGACTCTCGTTCATTGCTTAGAAGGATTCCCAGAACATAGGCAAATTCATTCCGAATCGTTAACGCATTGTCGTTGGTTGATTCGTCTTCCATGATTTCTTGGATCCGAATCCCTCCGGCTAAATAACCATCAAATGCTTCAGATGGCATAGTTAAAGGCAATACTACTGTCCGTTGTTCTCCGGCAGCTAGAGTGATTGCTTCAGGGGAACGTACCAAATCTTCCATGAAATAAGTGAGGGTCGGATCAGCGATTTCTGCATCCATAGCGTACTCTACCACACCATTGACATTGGTAAATGCAGTATGTACAGAGATGTCAATGATCACTGACGTATCGGAAGGATTTGTGATCACCAAAGCTAAATCTTCTTGCGTTTTAGGCGCCGCATTTATATCAAAAAAACTATCAGCACCTGCCACCTGACTATCGGAAAATTGAGGTGCTACTTGAAATCGTAATTCCGCACTATTGACAGACAATGGCAAATTGATCCACCAAAAAAAGCCCAAAAGCAGTACCAACCATTGTCTAGGATATTTAAGTCTTATCATTGCATCTACTCCTTAAAAAAAGGTGTTGGTTTTCACCAGCACCCTTTTTTCTTTATTGAATAAACAACGTATGTTATAGGCAAGTCACCCGCCCCATTCACAAACTGACTAAGGATTTGCCGGCGTTGCCGCTAATGTCCATGTAAGTGTTGCTGTATATTCAGTTTCCGCTTGAATGCCTGAATTCCCAGGAATTTCTAATAAAATACTTGGATTTTTCCCGTTTTCGAGTGCATCTGTTGTGCCCCACATCACAGTACTCAATCCTTCGCCTGTCCCAGGAAGGGCAGACATAGCAGATACTGATTCACCTGGATTTAAGGTTACTGCAGCAGCGTTAACATTACTGATAGGGGCATTCAATAAGAGTTTCGTGCCCAAAATTTTGTGGTCATTCGCATTTGTAAAGCCATCACTGGACATGGCCAATGATAACGTCCATCCACTGCCACTGCCTCTCAAATCACGCACTTGTGCATGGTGTGCTCGTTTGATGGTTTGGCCAGTTAAGACACCATCTTCTATTTCCGCAAATTCATCAGCATCGGCTGGATACTGTGTTGTGAGAGCGCTAATCTCATTTTCACCAAAATAAAAATTTGGTGCATAAGCAATAACAAATTCACCAGGTTTCGTTGGAATATCAATATTGTTCTCACCATCAGGATCCGTTACATCAGTATTATCCTCTGCTAGACCAAATTCAATCGTTCCTATATTACTTTCGATGTCGGCATAAGCAGGGACGCTAGTTAAATTACTGCCCAGTATGACTGCTGTAAGGAGTAGTACTGACAATTGTTTCTTCTTCATGTTGATTGTTTCCCCATTTCTTTGATAAAGTTTTTTTTATGTGTATGCATAAGACAACAATGATCAGCAGCCACCCTAGATAGGTCTTGGTGCTAGGCCGTTGTGTCAGTTTAGGCATACGTTGGTTTATTTGCGGCTTCTCTTGTTCCGGAACAACCGTTAATTCTGGTAAAACAGGTGAAGGAGCGCCAACTTTTTCACGGTCTTGTGTAAACAAGATACCGCTTTGGGTCTTTACAGAATCCGCCTGAACAGTCATACAAGACAGAAGCAGTCCGAAGAAGGATACGAGAAAAAAGTATTTGCATATTTTCTGCTTGATCCGTTTCCACCTACTTTCTAAGTCTTCATATATAGATCGTCTTCCCACACAGTATTTGGCAGATAACAGCCCATGTCTTTCACTGTACAGTGATGAGGGCTTATGCTGGTGTCAATGTTGAAGCAAGGCCCAATAAGTCGTCAGACACAAAGTCAGTTAAGAGTATTTTAGAAATAAAGACGACTACTTCGACTAAATCATTTTTTTCTGGTAAAAAAAACAAGCGTGTTGTTGGATTAAGATCATGTTCAAACGGGTAGACATTTGAAACCAAAATATCGGTATCAATCGGTTCGTTTAATCCTTCCAATTGATCTTGATACAAAATCAATACTCTTTCCCCAAGATGATCAGCAAAGACTTCCTTCATCACCACATCGATCATAGAATTTTTTTTGAGAACAATCACTAATTTTCTCAACACTTGGCATGCTTTATTGGTGAATAAGAAAAGCAATACATCCGACGCCAAAAGAGACGGACAGCGACTATGGAGGAAATATGTTTGGATTTGATGATTATTCCTAAATCTGCCTTCGAGTTGATCAAAAAGTTGTTTATTTAGTGCCTGAATGACTTCCAAAGATTCATAATCCTTCTTAGAATAAACATTGCCTAAGTCTATCTTTATTTTTTGTTGAAACAAAAACATATTGATTAGCTCACGCAATGAATCTTCTGAGACTAATATGTTCTGCTTCAAAACGTCTTTCACTTCAGTAAGGACCACCTCAACTACCAGAGAGGCATCTAAGTAGTCTATCAATTCTTTGCTTGAATCCATAAGCAGCGCTGTTTTTTCGTGCAGATAGATGATACTGGCAATAAAACAACATTCCTCAAAAATCTCTTGGTTAGAATATTTCGATATTTCCGGCAATTGTTTCAGTTCTTGATAAACATACATAGCAAGTTGATCAACAGCGAAGTAATTCTTTAGCGTTGATTCTCTAAAAAGCGGACCCTTTCCAAAGCGAATCACTGCTAAGGCAATAATTTGACGAATTGTTTTTTTGGAAATATTGCCGACCATTGAATCAATCTCTTCAGCCATACGTTCTATTTCAGCTTCATACGTGCTCAATTTTTCGATTATCAAATAATCAGATTGAACAAATAGATCATAAAAGAATTTACGAATATTCGATTCATCACCGACAAAATCAACTTTAAAACTCGTGACACTAAATCCATAATTAACAGTTACCTGACCCAATTGCTTGAGTTTTCTGGAAATTGTTTTTACGCAATAGTTTAATGCAGAACTCCACTCGACTATCGACTTACATTCTCCTAATAAGATCGCTGTAGAAATTTTGATTAAGTCTTCATTTTGAATCAGTTTCTTTTTCCTCTTAAAAAAACGATTGTAGTCAAATACATCCATTTCAACGCCCAGATGGGATGTGTTGATGTGAATACAGTCTGAAAACTCTTCTTTAAGATCTTTCACATCGTTCGAGATTGTTCTTCTCGTCACACCAAGACTTTTTGCAAGAAACTGCAAGGTTCTATTCGTTCTTTCCAAATACTCTAAGATAAGAAGACTTCGTTTTCTATGCTCACTTGTGAGCAGATTTTCAAGAATCTTCTCCAAAGACTTTCTCCTTTACTGTGTGTTACACTCACTATAATCAAAAATCGCCTATTAATCTAGCCACTATTTTTTCCTTACACAAGGAAAAAATTTTCGTTTTCATTCATATTGAATATATATTATGAGTAAAAAAGTCTGATTATAGATAAAATTACCTCTAGGTCCAAAGAAAAAAAAGACCAAGAATGTCTCTCATTCTTGGTCTTTTTATTAGAATAGTTAATTGATTCATTCTCTTCTCTGCAGGCCTCTATCTTTTTTGATAAACAGGAAATCCACTTGATTCCCCATAATTATCTATTACTTGAAAGGCCTTTAAATAGGCTATATCATCATCTGTCAACGTAAAATCAAGGGCAGCATTTGTTTTGATATGTTCTTTGTTCGCTGATTTTGGCAGCGGCAATAAGCCCAATGCCAAGCAATAACGGATGGCCAGTTGGGGAACTGACACTTGATAAGTCTGCGCCAAATGTTGTAACGCAGTGTTTTTCATTAATTCGCCATGGCCAACTGGCGAATACGCTTCAACTAAAATATCATTATGTTGACAAAAATCGATTAAGTCAAAAGGGGTATTGGCAACATGGGCCAAGATCTGGTTCACCGCCGGTTTGATCGTGGCATGTGTCAAAATATTTTCAACATCTTGTTGATTAAAGTTGGATAGCCCAATGGCACGGACTTTCCCATCTCGAACGGCATCTTCTAATGCACGCCACACTTCTCGATTTTCTAGATCATAATTGGCTTCTCTAAACTCATTCCATGGTTGAGGTGCATGAATGATCATTAAGTCAATTGTATCCAACCCGAGTGTTGATAAGGATGTATCAATGGATTGGGCAGCGGCTTCATATGATTTATGCTCTGCAGCAACTTTACTCGTCACAAAGATATCAGAACGATCAATACCCGAAGTTCGGATTGCTTCACCAACCCCGCGCTCGTTCCCATAAGCTTGTGCAGTATCAATATGACGATAACCGATTTCTAGGGCATCCTTCACTGCTTGGACCACAGCTATATCATCGATCATCCATGTGCCAAAACCAACTTTCGGTATCAGCAGTCCATTATTTAATCGATAGTTTTCTTGTAAAATCATTCATTTTCACTCCTTAGGGATTTCAGTCACTTGAGCATAACAGATCAGTGATGCTTATTTCTCTTCTTCACTGCCAAAAATGTCTTTTGCCATTGCAAAGGCGCTCCACGCTTTTGGCCAACCGGCATAAAAAGCCAAATGTGTGATCAATGCTGTGATTTCATCTTTTGTGACGCCATTGTTTTTTGCAATCGTTAAGTGGGCTTCTAGTTGTGGTGCCCCCATTGCCAATAATGCGGAACAAGTGATCATGCTGCGGTCATGGGCAGACAGTTCATTTTCTTTTGCCCAGACTTCTCCGAAAAGCACATCATCATTGAGGGCGGCGAATTGCGGCGCAAATTCTCCTAATTGTTCTCTACCTGCTGTTTGTTTTTTCATCACTAGACATCTCCTTTATTTCACTATACTTTCATACCACTGATCGTCTACTGGCTCTAACCATTCTGGAGTTCCAGCAGTAATCGCAATATGTGAGAACCAACTATCTTTTGCTGCACCATGCCAATGTTTGACTCCGTCATGGGTGATGATCACATCGCCAACGGTTAAAAATTGTGCAGGTTTCCCCTCTTCTTGGTACCATCCTTCCCCGCCAGTCACAAGTAATAACTGGAAGCCATTATAATGGATATGCCAATTGTTGCGACATCCTGGTTCAAAGGTCACATTTCCCACGCCTACATTGATGTCAGGATCAGAAATAAGTCCTTGCAAATAGCTTTGACCAATAAAATACTGGGCATATGCGTCATTTTTTTCTCCAATTGGAAAAATGATCCCATTCTTTACTTCTTCGTGTTTTGCCATTTTTTATTCCTCCATATATTCTTTTATTTGTCCATAAGCAGCCAATTTTCGATCGCAATATCAGATCGATCGACCCGAGAGCCACGCACGGGTAAGCCACAATGAATCGTTGCATTTGGGCATTGTTCTTTTAGTTCGTTTAAACTGCTGCCGAAAGCACTGCCCTCATGGGTACAAAAAGGATAGATCGCTAACCCGTCAGTTTCGAAATCCTCCAAGAATGTCGCAATAATTCTTGGATAACTCCCCCACCAATTGGGGTAACCTAGAAAAAGAGTATCTATTTTTAACCGATCTATCGCAACAGGGTGGTAAGCAATCCGTTTATTTTCTTGCTTCTCATATGCGGCCCGATCAACGGTATTCTTATACTCTTCAGGATATCGATCCATTTCCTCTAATTGAATTCGTTGGCAATTCAATCTTTCAGCAATTTTTTGGGCCAATAATTCAGTGTTGCCTATTGAGATCTTTACAGGCTTTCCATTTATCAGGTTTTCTCCACTACGTGAAAAAAACACCACTACAGCACTCAACGGGATCCCCCTTTCCAAACAAAAATGAGTCATACGATTGATATACTCATCGTACAACTCATTGTTTCTAACGTCTAATGCCTATTTCATATGGCTCTATGCTTCAAAAGCATGTTTAAAACGTGCAATAAATGCTTGGATCACAGGTGTCTGAATCCGTTCTTTCCACACGAGTACACAGTGGGTCTTCACCTCTGGTTCCATAGGAATAAACACGGAATCTGCCAAGTGACGTTTGGCCACAGCTCCTTCTATGGTTAGTGCAGATCCTACCTTGTTTTCAACTAACGGAAACACATTAAAGATCAAATTAAAATGACCCACGATATTTAACGCCGCTAAATCGGTGCCGCTCCATGTGGTCAGTAAATTCTTGACCTCCACTCGATTAGAGCATAAAATCGGTAATCCTTTGATATCTTCAGGGGTCAAACTTTTTTTGCTGGCGATAAACAATTCATTTGAAACCAAAAAGCCCCATTTTTCTTCCCTTGGTAAAGTTAAAGTTTTGACATTTTTCAATGACACTGGCTCTAACAAAACAGCTAAATCGATCAATCCCTTTTCCAAACGATCACTGATATCATCACTCGTACCAGTGACAATGGTAAAGCGAACATTTGGATAGTCGCTGACCATCTCTTCCAGCATCATTGCAACTGTATCAGAATTATCCGCCTCAACACATCCAATGACAATGGTTCCTTCTAACTGTTTCTTTTTTTTATTGAGAAACGCTTGTTCCAGCTGATCATCTAAATGAAGAATTTCCTCTGCGCGTTCTTTTAAGAATATGCCCTCCGGTAAAAGGTAAAGATGATTTTTCTCTCGGTGAAATAATGGGACCCCTAATTGTTCTTCCAATTCTCGAATCTGTCGACTCAGGGTAGGCTGGGTAATATTCAACAGTTTCGCCGCCCTAGAAATATTTCCTTCTTCAGCCACTGTCCAAAAATACCTTAATAATCTGATTTCCATCACAACTTCAATCCTCATCTATTTCATCACTTGCTTTGCTATGCAAATGAAGAATCCTTTTTGTTTATTATACCATGTCGACAGGCTTCAACACGCTGTAACAAGCAATCTAAATGACCTCCCTTATCGAGCCGAACTTTTACATGTATGTCTCGACTTTTTTTAACCTGCAATCTGCTATTTGATAAATCTGATTTGCTGTGTTTTTGACAAAATATGGATCATGTGAGGTAAAAAGTATGGTTCCTCTATATTGTTGCATGAGTTCTTCTAGTGCTTGTATGGTCTCTAAATCAATAAAATTGGTTGGTTCATCCAAAATCAGCACATTGGATGGTACAGTGAACAGCATAGCAATTTGGATCTTAGTGGTCTCTCCACCACTTAAATGACAGACAGATTTAGACAATTCACTTTGTTCAAAGCCCAAATTATTGAGGATACTTCTGATCAATGGCTCTGAATACACCGTATGCTGCATCAAGTACTCTATCACTGATGTATCACTATCCATTTTATAGGCCATTTGTCGGTAGATAGAAAAGACGACTTTTGATGACAAAATGATGCCATCAGAATCATTGACAATTGCCTCCAACAAAGAAGTTTTGCCGACGCCATTTCTTCCAATGAGCGCAATTTTCTTCCCAAGTTCAAATGAAAAATCACAATTATCTAGTAGTCGTTTTTCTCCTTTTTTTAAAGTGAAGTTTTCAGCTCTAATAGGAAATTTATTATGCATCTCAATCATTTTTGTTTCGGGAAAAACAATTTTTTTCTTTTTATGTGCGGCGGTCTTTTCTTCTAATTGATCGAGCCGAGATTGGATCGATTTTGCTTGTTTTTGTATGCCTTTTTGACTAGTATCTTTTTGTTTTGAAGAAGAAAGTCTATCTGGACGTATATTTTTTTGCATTTTTTTTGCCGATACTTTTTGCATTTTTTCCGCCTGCATTTGCTTTTGTTTCACGGCTTTTTCTAATCGGCTTCGTTCTTTCATATAATTTTCGGCTTCTTTAGCAGCTGTCATATTCTTCAGTTCTTTTTGTTTTATATATTCATCATAATTGCCGCTATATTCCGTCACAGAACCATCGGATACTTCCCAAATTTTGGTTGCCAAAGCATTTAAGAATTGCCTATCGTGACTGACAAAAACGATTGTTCCATAATAAAAATTCAATTCGGTTATCAATTTTTCTATGCTATCTCGATCTAAGTGTGTGGTTGGTTCATCAAGCAACAAGCCCAATTGATAATTTGAAATGACCTGAGTCAATCGATATTTGGCTGCTTCGCCACCACTTAATGATGGGACTGCATGATCAGGAACCCCAAATCTACTCAAGAGCGCCCAGTCGAAAGATGCATTGTTGTTTGCTTCAGCTAAATCACTGATTTGTGCATAATAACTAAATGTAATTTCTCGCTGTACTTTCCCTTCATCAGGTATCAAATCTCCGTGGATAATTTTTAACAAGGTGCTTTTTCCTTGTCCGTTCCCGCCTATTATCCCAATTCGTTCATTTTGATAGATGGTTGATTCTGGTATCGAAAGTACTTCTTTGTCACCAAATGTTTGGCGTACATCTTTTAGTTTGATGGCTAATGGATTCATTTTACTTCTCCTTCTTGCCTAGAACTACAGGTCAAGAAAGTGTAAAAAAAGCATAGCCAAAGACTATGCTTGTCATTTCATTTATTTTTTGAAAAGTATACACTTCCCCATAAAATCACAATAATCTAGACTTTTAAATTTGTATTCAATTACTGATTTAAAAGTTGGTTACGCAATTTCATAGAAGCAGTCATTCCTTTTCCTCCTCAAGTGTTTATTTTATCATAACATGTGAAACCTACGATGACAAGTCTGGCGTCGATTGACTTATTGTGAACATTAACCAAACATTGCGACTGCAAAAATAATGGTGTCATAGATAAAATGGACCAGAAAACTGAGCATAATATTTTTTGTACGAATATAAATCGCCGTATCAAAGACACGAGACATACCTATTAACAGAAACATCTGTACCAAATTCCAATCATATGCTTGATAGTGCAGCAGACCAAATAGAAGGATCGAACCCACCCAGCCAATGATAATTGACGTATTTCGCGTCATATGACCATAGTGACGTGCTAACGCAGCCAATGCCAAAAAAGAAATAATCGCCAACAATTCTTCATTGAATAATAAAATGATATTAGAACCTTCATTGATTGCAAAAAGCAACAATCGTTGCATATGGTTCAACGAAGACCCAGACATGACATTCGTATTGGCTGTCGTTGTTAAGATATTTGTCATAACGGCGGAATAAATCGTCCCCAATACAAACATGACCAGTGTAAACCCGATATCTCGAAAAGAAATTGGCGCAAATAGATGCCGAAAACGCTGTTGTCCAACGACAGTGAACAATCCGATAAAAAGAGATAGTGGCAACACAAGCTGGACAACGGAAATAACAATGGCCAGCCCTTCACTCCCCGCATGCATATCACCGAGAATAACGGACAGCCATTCCGCCAATGCCACACCAAACACCAGCCCCCATAACCGTCCCCCGCTGATTATAGGCATACTATCTAACAACGGAAATGGATACTGGTTCTGTTTATGCTCTAACACAAATCGCTCTGATTTCATTTGTTTCACTCAACCCTTCATCATTTAATCAAAGATAAGACTTATTCATGGATCTCCCAGCAAAGAAAACATCTTGTTTCTGCGTTTCTGACAATTGTCATGTTATGTTGATTTTCGATTTTTAATGATTCACCAAATTAAGCAAGCGACATATTTTTTGTTATATTATACTTGATATCCCCCGCTGTTCAAAAGAATGTGCCTAAATCGCCTATATTTAAGTAATAACAAGCGCATTCGGGAATAAAAAAGCCGAAGATAAAAATCTTCGACTTTTGCTCTAATTTTCAAAAGAGGGTAACCTCAAGAAGATACATAGCTGCCTACATGCAAAAAGCAGTACAAACGAATAGGTATAGCGACTGGCTTACACTTCTTCCAACAAGCTTTGCGCATTGGTTCTGCATATCTCGCCATACCAGTTGAAGGATTTCTTCTTGGTCCGTTTTAAGGTGCCATTGCCGTGATCATCCATATCAACATAAATAAAGCCATACCGTTTCTTCATTTCTCCAGTACCTGCTGAAATAAGATCGATTGGTCCCCACATCGTATAACCCATGAGATCTACTCCTGCATCCACAGCAAGTGCCATATTTTCAATATGTTTCTTTAAATAGTCGATTCGATAATCATCGTTGATTTCACCATCAGCATTCATTTGATCTTCTGCGCCTAAGCCATTCTCCACGACCATCAATGGAATTTCATATCGGTCATATAAGTCGATGAGGGTATATCTTAAGCCCACTGGATCAATCTGCCAACCCCAATCTGAGGACGCCAAATATGGATTTTTGGCACCACCCATCAAATTACCATAGGATAACTCTACCCCTTCTTGCTTTGTTGCACAAAGCGTCATATAGTAAGAAAATGTATACATATCAACCGTTCCTTCTGCCAACGCCTCTGCATCTCCTGCTTCAAATGTTATTTCGATGCCATTTTTTTTGAAATAGCTCTTTATATAAGAAGGATATTTCCCTTTCACTTGCACATCTCCGCAGAACTTATTCAGTAATAAATCATATTCTTTTGCCAATAATACATCCTCTGGTTTGCACGTATATGGATACACTGTCAAATGTGCCAACATACAGCCCACCATAAAATCAGGCCGAATTGACTTTGCTAATTTCACAGCTTTGGCACTTGCTACAAAACAATGATGCAAGGCTTGGAAACGGACCTGTGGATCATCTGGTAATTGGCTCAAAGGATATTTCCCATTCGGGTTCATGCCTAAAATATTTAGTGTTCCTTTCGAAATCGTGGCAAAGTTGATTTCATTAAAAGTCAACCAATATTTCACTTTATCTTTATAGCGATTCATGACTACTTCTACGAATCGCAAATAGAAATCTATCGTTTCACGACTGGCAAAACCATTGTATTTTTCTACCAATCCCATTGGCATCTCAAAATGACTCAATGTGATCAGTGGTTCGATGCCATGAAGCAGCAGTTCATCGATCAGCGCATCATAAAATTTCAATCCTTCTTCATTGGGTTTCTCTTCGTATCCTAAAGGAAAAATACGGCTCCATGAGATCGATGTCCGAAATACGTTGAAATTCATTTCCGCCATCAAAGCAATATCCTCTTTAAAATGTCCATAGAAATCAATTGCTTGATGTGATGGATAATACACGTCTTTTTCTAATTTTGGGGTAAAGAATCGTTCTTTGTCTACACCGACAACCGTTTTCATATCCGCGATCGATAAACCTTTACCACCAATATTGTATGCACCTTCTGCTTGGTTTGCGGCAATTGCTCCGCCCCATAAAAACCCATTTTTAAATGTCATTGTATGATCTCCTTATTCGTCATTTTCAAGTAACTATAATTTGAATGAAACGATCTCTCCTGTTTGTTATGGCTGATTAGGCTAACACCTTTGTGAAATTCATTAGTTCATCACTCGCGTCAACTTCGCGTCTTTGATTATCAATGGTCATTTCTTGATATGCGTTTGCATTCATGACGATCATCATTACTTCCGTATCAAACCCTTCTTTTTCAATACGCGAAAAATCAGCTGATAATACTTTTTCTCCTGCAGACACTTGTTGATCTGCAACCACAAAAGATGTAAAGTATTTTCCCTTTAATTGGACTGTATCGATCCCCACATGCAAGAGAATCTCGACGCCGTCTTTGCTTTGGATCGTTACAGCATGCTTGGTTGGAAATACACTGATGATTTTTCCGTCAACAGGAGACACGATGTCATTACTTGATGGTTTTACCGCGATCCCCGGTCCCATAATACCAGATGAAAAAGTAGGATCATCAACTTCTGATAAGGGAACTATCTCACCTTTTACGGGTGCTGTCAGATGGATCATTTCACCGGTATTCAAGATTTGATCTTCATTATTTTTATTGACATTGAAAAAAGTTTTAGCCAAAAAGACTGTAATAAAGAACGATGAAAGAACTGTCACCAATAATCCAATGAAGAAACCAGCCATTTTGTCATTGATGAACACTGGCAAAGAAATCACACTTGGCATAACTGCAGCCATCGCTTTTGCACCTAGTACTGACCCCACGGCAGAACCAAAACCACCACCCAAACATGCACCGATCAATGCAGCTTTTTTGTTAACAATGATCGAATACAGCGCAGGTTCGGTAATCCCTAAAAAGGCTGAGACCGTTGAAGAAAGAGCGATTTGTTTTTCCTTGCGATTTCGAATCGTAACATAAATACCAAATGTTGCAACTGCTTGTGCCATGGTAGACATCATGAGCATCGCAGAATAAGTTGAGTACCCAAACGTTGCGATTTGTTGGAATGCAATTGGCCGCAACGCATGATGCATGCCGCCTAACACCAACAATGGACGAGAAGCGCCAATAACAAATCCTGCCAAAATTGGTGAAAAGTCCATTAAGACTTCTATTCCCTTTGCCACATAGTCACCAATGAAAAAACCTGCTGGTGCAAAAATGGCTAAAGTAATTGGTGCAACAACCATTAGAGCAATAATCGGTGTTAAAATGACCGTCAGCATTTCTGGCACTTTTTCCTCAGCCCAATTGTATACTTTTGACATTAACCACGTCCCAAAAATAATGGGTAAAATCGATCCAGAATAATTCACGACTTGGATCGGAATAAAGCCGAATAAACTTAATGAAGTAAGCTTTCCTTCCGCTGCCAAGTTCATAAAACTTGGATACATCAATATCCCCGCAAGTGTCAGTGCCATATAGGCGTTGGTTTTATAGAATTTCGCGGCACCTACAGCAAGTAAAAATGGGAAAAAATAAAACATTGCATCACTGATCATTGTCAACACGATAGCGGTATCACTTTCTGAAGAGAGCCAGCCCAGCATCGTAAACATGAACAAAAAACCTTTGATCATCCCACCACCTATGATCGGTGACAAGGATGGAACAATAATTGCGGATAACGCATTTATCATTCGGTTGATCAACTTTTCTTTTGGTTTTGTATGTTTTTCTGCTGAATCTTCTACTTCAGACAAACGAGGCAGTTTTGCAAGAATTGCTTGATACACTTTTCCTACGTTTGATCCAATAACGACTTGGTATTGTCCACCTTTTGATTGGACACCCATGACGCCATCAAGATTTTTTAGTGCATTCGTATCCGCTTTTGCTTCATCGTTCAAATTGAAGCGTAGTCGTGTCACACAATGAGTCAGAGAATGAATGTTCGATTCTTTCCCAACCATTTCAATAATTTGTTCTGCTAAGTCTTTCATATCTTTCCCTCCAAAATAATGAACTATAGTGATAGTATTTTGAAGGTTTGGCCAACTGAATGTCACCATCCTGCCGTTCCACGGGCCTGCTTTTTCATTCCTCAGTAAAAAAGCAATTATTTTTTAAACGGTCTTTTGACCTTTATTCCTTAATGATTTTAGCAAGATGCATGATTAAATACAATGTTTCGTCAGATGAAATACGAAACGCATAGTTCTCATCAATATAACGACTCATCAACGTAGCTATTTCAAAACTTTTTGGATAGTTTTCCTTCGCCAAATGCAAGAAAAGGTTCTCAGAAGTCGAAGCTTCGTCGATATTTCCTTGCGCGACACGAAGAGCCAAAAAACGCAAATGCGTGATAAATCGATAATACTGAATCGAATCTTTGTCTAATTGATCTTGTGTTTTGTTCCGAAGAATTTTTTCTAAAGCTTGAATAAGTTCTGTGATCTCTAATGCATATGCGCCTTGCGCACCTTGTTCTGCATTTACGATATGTAAAGCAATGAAGCCAGCCTCATCTTCTGGATAATGAAAGCCATAATTCTTTTGAATATATTGCAAGACATACTGTCCTACAGAAAATTCCTTTGGATAATACCGTTTTATATCCCAAATCATATAATTTTTAGGTGTTACATAATCTGCGCCATTTTGTAAAACATTCGCGAGGTGATCCGCTAAAGTGACGAACACGCTTTCATTCAAATCAGCATGAAGCGTTTCTTGCGCTTTTCCTACCGCTTCAGTTGTCAGATTGACCACATCTTCTGGAAGTTGAGACAATAAATCAACAAATTTGTCTTGTACTTCTTTGTCTTCAATAACGAAGCGCTTATCGATCACGCTCTTTTTTAGAAATTGACCGGCTTTTTTACCAAATCCTAAGCCATTGCCCATAACGATTACTTCTTGATCGTTTTCATCTGTTGTAAGAACGACATTATTGTTAAACACTTGTTTGATGATCAATGTGGTTGTACCTCCTAATGAATAACAATATAATATCAAATATTTTCTTAAAGTCAACTGATTCTTATCTATCATGCGGAGACCATTTTATTATATGCTTTACCTTCTTGACGCCAATAGAATAAACAGCTGCGATAATTGGCATAGCAAAACGCGGATAAATATGGACATATGTTGGATGAATTATCACATAAAAAAGGGACCTGTCACAGTCCCTTTTCATGGTAAGACTTCAAATTCTATGGAAGACCGAACGATCCGTTACCAATCATGACACCTGTAAATTTTTGGCGATAAACGAGCTGGTCAGGGACCAGTTTGCAGGTTCCACATCATGGTCGTTTCAGACTCACCGATCCCAGCTCTCGCAGGAACCAGTGCCGTAAGTCCGGTATTGTTGTGGCCTGATATGGCAATCGATAACACGCCAGCTTCATACTCGTCGGCCGTTGTCCAAGCAATATTTTGCAAGGAATCATTCAAGACCATCGTATCTGCCGTTTGAACACCAAAACGCGTTTGATTTCGTTCATGAACATATGGGGAAAGTTCTATGCTCGTGCCGCTTAGGAAGTCATTTGTTTGACGAACAGAAAGGCGCCATCCGTTGCGCTCAGCCGCTGCCCGCGTATCCTGCACACTTATCAGGTGAGGCATCGTTGCACCAGTACTATCAATATTAGGTAATGCCTGCAGCTGCTGCTCATCTGGCGAAAAAGTTGTCCGGCGAAATTCAATCGCTGAGACATAGCGAATACTCAATGCGCCACTATTAGGGTTCAAAGGGGCATCAGGTTTAATGGCCGGATTGTCTGGATCGACATCAGGAATACGACTTGTGTCAACTGCTAAACGGATGGTTGGCAAGTCCTGAGCGTAAAAAGAGTGGTTGATACTTGCAAAATAATTCCCTGCATCAGAAAGCATTGCGGATTCAATTTCTAAATTCGTCCCTTGTGCACGCAACGCTTGATTATGGAACCACTCAACAGCAATGTGATTCCAAACACCACCTGTCGCTAATTGGTAGGGTACACCTTCAGTAGAAAATTGGATACTGTCGCCAAGGTTTACCGAATGATTGAGTAAAGTCCCCTCAGAATACACCATCCCCTCTTCACTGAGAAGCAAAGGAAATGTCGACCCTAATTGACTCATTGCTGTAGAAGAAAGAATCTCTGTCATAGCTTCCAAATCATCGTTCTTTGGAACCATAATACGGCTTAGGCGATTACATCCACCAAATAAAAAGGTGCCAACTTCGATATCAGTTGATAGAAAAGTCACTTCTTCTAGCAGCGTATTGAAAGAAAGAATAGAACCACCAATTTGTTCTACACTAGCTGGAATTGTCAAGCTGGTTAGGTTGTTTCGCGAAAAAGCACTTTCACCAATTGTCACTAAGCCTTCTGGTAATTGAAGCTCTGTTAGGCGATTCATCGTAAAAGCATTAACCCCTATTTCCTCTAATGTGTCTGGTAAACGAACTGAATTCAAGTACAATCCAGCAGCTACGTTACCCAAAAAAGCATTTGGCGCAATCGCATTTACAGTTGAAGGCATCGTCCATCCTTGTTCATAATTAATCACTTGGTCAGGAATAAACACGTCGCGCACCTCTTCCCGATAATTCCGATTCACGCCGTTAACAGTGGCTGTCGTTGTGCCATCAGCATGTTCATGGAAAGTATACGTTAAAAACCGCTCCACAGTTAATTCGATCTTATCTAAATAATAGTAGCCATTTTCTTGGAGTTCAATTCTGGCTTGATACACCCCGCTATCGAGCAGTGAGAGGTGATCAAAATCCAAACGATACCCGGTAGTATCTAGTATCTGATTGTCTTTGACCCACATAACAGGTGCGGGTACCCAGTCTGCATTGCCATCTATGAAGCGATAAAAGACATTGGAAACACGCAAACTCAACTGTTCACCTTCAAATTGCATCATGTTGGTCGATATATCCTCAGCATAACTAGCAGAATCTAACCGCATCATCGTCGTTATATCAGTTATTCCTGCCATGACAGAAGCTGTCAAATATTGGCGCAGATGCTGACATTCAGCTTCGTTGCTGACAAAAATCATCGATAGATTACTATTGTCAAAAAGGCGCTCCCCCAAGAAGTCAAAAGATCCCCCCTCAGGGAAATTTATTTGAGATAGAGTTTCATTGTCAGCAAACGCCCGTTCCCCAATGTGACGAATCGACGTAGGCAAACTGACAACCATTGCAGCATTAGCAAACGCCCGTTTGCCAATCGATACCAAACGTGTTGCATTGGTCAAATTCACCACTCTAAGAGGATTGTCTTGAAACGCTTCATCGCCGATCTGGCTTACACCATTTAAATTGATCGTTGTCAACGCATTATCGGCAAATGCCCGCTCCTCAATCCGTACAGGTCCGGTGGCGATTTGTAAATTGCCCAAACGACCTCCATCAAACGCTCGCTCCCCAATTGATTCTAGGTTGTTTGCATTCGTTAAATTGAGTGCTGTGAGGGGATTGTTTTGGAATGCCTCATTGCCAATCCGTCTCACCCCGTTTAAATGGACGTTTGACAAAGAATTATTCGCAAAAGCGCGTTCTTTGATCTCAATCGAGCCCTCTGCTATCTGCAGTTCTTCCAATCCTAGACCTTCAAAGGCCCGTTCTCGGATGGACACTACTTCCACATGAGCAACTCCAGGAATAACCGCAATTACGCTTGGTATTGTCAAGGTACGCGTTATTTCTCTGTCAAATCCGATTGCTTCAACTTGCGTCACATCTTGGTCCCTGCCAATGACCACATACTGTATATTGCCGCTTGTAACAGGCATCCCAATCGGAAAGTCAATACGAGGTTGTGCCCGAGTTTCTTCTTCCGAGTGGGTATTAGTGCCAGATGTGTCCTTCTCTTCTTTCTCATCTGTCGCCTCACCTTGATTGCCAGGGCTATCGTTAAATGGCTCTTCTGGTACTTCTAAGTATGCTAATTCTCCAGATCCTTCTTCGATGCCAGTAGTTTCTTCATTTTCTGAAACAGAACGTTCAGGTTTTGATTCACTGATTTCACTGGTTTCAATAGTTTCAGCATGCCCGTAATTTGGAAAGCTAAAATAAGGAAGCAATAGACTGAGGATACACAGCAAAGCTGGAATTCGACGCTTACTTGCGCCGAATAGTTTGTCAACATTCATTTTCGGCATCACTTCTTTCTTCTGGTTAAAATTAATGCAAGCGATAGAACGAAACAACAGATGACCGCAACAATTGCTATCCACATATAATTCGCTGGTGGATCCGCTAAATCAACTGCTGAATCGTTAAACTGCCGAGCTTGCTCTTGCGACACCTCAAAACTGCCTTCAAAGTGCCACTCATCTTCTTCATTCGCAGTAACCGCCAATTCCACTCGGTAAGTTCCCGCTTGAAGATGTTGGTCATCTGTTCCAATACCAAATGGTAGGATCGAATGGGGTGCCATGCGCATTTCACTCTTTTCAGTATAAAAAAGTGGTTGTGCGGCGCCATCTTTGAAGACGCTCGCTTGCACATGAATATCATTAAGGATCATTGGTACTGGATTTTGCAAATCAGCAACAATTACTGTTCGCCGGTTTCGTTGATCCAGATAAACACCCTTTAATGCCATGTCAGCAACAGTAACCTGGTCGTTTTGGCTAATCACGACAGCAATCGTGTAGCTAAACACATTGGCTGCATCTTCTGTTTCTTCCATAGCGGCTTCTTCAACTGTGATTCCACCTAGGATGATTCCATCAAAAGATTGTGACGGCATTTCGATTGCTACAGAAACAATTTCAGTGGCATTCGCAGCAATCGTGATTTCTTGGCTGTCTTTTTCAACAACATCATTAAAAGAAAGAACGAGTGTTTCGTCGTACTCCTGATGGTCAGGCGTGTAATCTATCACACCATTCATATTGGTAAACGCGGCGTTTGCATAGATAACAAATGTACGCTCTTGGTCCAACCCGTTCATGAGTTCAAGTTCCAAAACCTCGCTTTGACCAGACGCCAAGCGGATATCGTAATACCCCAAAGATGTATCCGTTTGAGAAACTGGATGAATCGGGGTCACGTTAAACGTTGGTGATGTTGCTTGTGCTGCGTTCGGCATTCCCGCTACGAAACACAAGGCGAGCAAAGTGAGACACTTTAGAATCATTTTCAACAACTTTTTTCTCCTTTCATGTTTCGCAGCTACTCATACGTTTGGTTAAGATACAAAAGACGAATTAAGGTTGTGCCGTTAGATTCCATTTCAACGAGGTTTCATAGGTGCTCACCCCAACGCCGGCTGGGATACTTACTGTTACCTCACCCATGCTGATAGCAAAATCTCCAGCTTTCGTTGAATCAGTTTGGGCAGCCCATGCGAAATTCTGCGGCTGCAGATTCAAGGTCAACGCAGAAGATGGTGTATGCACACCAAAATTAGTGGTTGTCGCAGCATGTACATAGGGATTCATTGTGATCACTGCGCCACCCATAAAGTCTGCTGTTTGTTGCACTGTTAGGACCCAATCCGTACGATTCTCATTGTTGCGCAAATCTTCGATCCAAACCTGATTTTCAGCTGCAGTATATTGACCCGTTGCTTCATCTAAGATTTGGGTATTGGCATCTCGATATGCTTGTCTTACATATGGCAATGATGAATGTGGTGTTTGTCCAAAATTAAGTTGAGAGACATAACGAATAGAAAAATAGTCTTCTCCACGATCTGGGTTGACTAAGTCTGGATCAACCTCTGGACTTGGCTCACCTGGGTTGACCGGCGGGATTTCGTTCCCTGCATCTGAGGCAATAATAGACCCAAAGACTTCACTTTCTGCTTCATTTGCGCCATTGTATGTTGTTGCTGATACTAAAACTGGCGTCATAAGTGTAGCTGCTACTGTAAACAAAGATACTGCGACTTTTTCTGAAAACTGGATAGACATAAATTTGATTCTCTCCTTAATTTTGATTCATTATTTTTTGTGTTGCTTCACTGTCGTAAAGAGCCTTAGATTAAGTCCCTTTCCGACGATTTTTAAAATAGCTGTACAGAACATATACAAGTATGATACAGCCAACTATCATTAGAAAATTGGTGGTTTCATTTGTCTGAGGTAAGCGACTGACTATTTCAGATGAATCCTCTTTTGGTAAAATCTCAATAAAAACGCGTGAGATATATTCACGTCCATTAGCGGAAGCAGTAAGTATAGTCGTCGGTATTAGATGAAAAAAAGCATGCATAGCACAAATCATGATCAACGTAGTTCCTTTACTTACCAAATTTTTTTCTCCTTATTGATTTGAATAGTCAACCTCCTTTTGCCTAACCTGCATTACACTTCACAAATGGGTTTTTAACCACCCCTTTCAGTTTTTTCCTAAATCAATAATACACTGTTCCTTAAAAATAACCACTTCGTTATTTGCGTACATCTACGCAAAACGTGCATAGCAGCCATTCCTATAGCGGAATTCTGCCGATCGTAACCCAAGATGAATCAACTTCTCACTATATCGTTTTTACAAAAAATAGGTCTAATTTTTAAGGTTATAGCTGGCTGATTGGCTTTGGCAGCTGTTAATGTTTATTAAATCACAATATTTTTTCTTCAAATTTTTCCTTATGGAAGTTATTGCTGAGAATTGTTGCAGCTAAGCGAATGATTTCTTGCATTGAAGCATATTTGGATAGATAGACGTAGTGTGGAAACTGATCCGTTGGGTAATGAAAAGGAATGATATTCGTTACGATAACATCACATGAAATTTCAGTGTATTGTGCATAGGTCAATTCCTCTTCATAATAAATCTTTACGCGCTCTTTAAAGAAATTTTCAAAGACAATGTGCGCAGACTCATCAATAGCAGAATCACTTGAGAGTATAACCACTACCTTCAATGGACTATGAATGACACGGTTGACAAAAAGATATAGCAACAATGAGGCGCAAATATCTTCCTTGTATGCATTATCGAAGTGGATAGGAATCGTTTCAGAAACTAAATACTGATGTACTTTTTTATGAAGGCTTGGATGAATGGATTTGGCAAAGGAATTGGTGCCGATCGTATTTTTCAAAAACACTTTATTGATACAAACTTTTGCGTATTGTCTTGCGAGGAAATCTTGTATCCAGTGATCAAGCTGCCGTGTATCTAGCTCAGGAAGCTCCTGTGAGATGACTATTTTAAGCGCTTCTCCAAAATCTTCCGCAGTCTCAGAATTTCCTGTCAATGTGATCCCGGTCTGTCGCCGATTATCCCAATGGGCATAAAGCATAAAATACATAAAGTAGACTTCGGAATAGAGCGTTTCCGTGCTAATCTGAGTAAAACAGGAGGACATTCTTAGTGTATCGAATAGCTTGTAAATCACTGGCTGCTCTTTAATGGTTGCTATACCTTTTTTGTTAAGCGGCAAACATATCGTATCGATACGATGCAAGACAAGATTCACGATGCATTGGACTTTTTTTATTGAAATAAACTCGACTTCTTCTAAAATAATATCAACCAATTTAGGTTGGCATGCATTGACGAATGCATTGATTTCTAAAAAAGAGGTTTCATTGAAAAAATCAAAATAGAACTTGCGAATCGATAATTCATCTCCTTGGATACAAACGGGTGATTTGCTGATGGCTAAGTCATATTCCGCTAATATCGCTTGGGTACTATTGATCATTCTAGAAACAGTCGATCCTGAAAAGCTAAGCCGCTCTGCCCATTCATTCAAAAAAAGTTTACTCCCATAAAAAATGGCCTGTAAAATTGTCATTAACGGATCATGCTCAAGATATTTGCGTTTGGTATGATAGAATGCTGTATAATCATTGATGACAAGTCTCATCCCTTTATTTGTCCCATATAAATCAATGACAGGACCAAAAAAATGTCGAATATCATTGATATCTGAGTTTATCGTCCGTTTACTTGTTCCAACAAGGTCCGCTAACTCTTGTGTCTCGATATTCTGCATGCGCTCTAAGATGGTCAATAAGGAAAAACAACGTTTGTTCGGCCCATCAAGCATCAGTGAAGTGACAAGATTTTTCATTGTATATGCTCCTTTCTCTGGTTGACCAGTTTTGTTTAGAAGTGTCCATTTTACTGGCTCTATATGTAGAATAGCAAAAATACCCAAAGCAAACGCTTCAGAATCTGCGTGCTGCGATGCAGATTCTGAAGCGTTGTTATTCATCATTCGGCTCTTGCGATGCACAAAAATCTGTTTCAGTGATTGCGGCGAGCGTAAAAAGCTGAAAACTTTGTATCCAGCTGACTTAATTCTCTTCCTCAATATCTGGTGCAAAACCTAAAACCAAATCAAAACTAGGATTTGATTCTTCATCAGAATTAAGTGCTGTCGCATTACCTGTAAATGCGAAGGTTCCGGTGTTATTCATGGTTGTCGTCCCAGAGAGCGTAAACAATTCAGTCTCCGTTAATGTAGGACGCCCCTCGGAGAATAACTCAATATCATTGATGAACAATAGATCAACTTCTTCCATATTTAGTGGATTCTCAATATTTGAAGCATACGCAATCACCCCGACAGCAGAATTATTGGTTATGGTATAGGTAGGTGAAACGATTTGCCTATGTTGAGAAGCTTCTGTCGTATAGAACAAGACTGTTGTCGGAATGGTTACGTTAATCCAACGATTGATATCATCTGGATTAGGTCCAGGTGTGGTATTGTCAAACTCGCCAATAATGCCGTTTACTTGGATATCTCCGGTTGTATCCCCTTCACGACCATCAATCGTCTGAGATCCTGCAAAAGCTAAATTTCCGCTCCCTAAAGCACCAAGCATTGTGAATGTGATGAAAATTCCTGTTATTGTTTTTTTCATGTTGATTTCCTCGCTTTTCTAATTTTTGACTAATATCGTTAATTCTGCTTCTGTGACACCTTGTTTTTCCTTTGTATCTGGATCATAAATATTGATTGTTGCTTTTGCTTTATGCTCTCCTTGTGCCAACGGTATGGCTAATTTTGCCTGTTCTATATATTGATTCGGAAAAATTGCGCCCGAAGAATAAATAATCTCTTCACTCTCCAATAACGAGATATCTACGGCTATTGGATATACATTGATTCCCGGATTCACAATCTCAATTGATCCTTTGCTTGTTCCATCCTCAAAGACTACATCCGGATTGATCTGTAAGGTAAAATAGTTTGCATCTGCAATTTCCTGGGATTGCACAGCTAACTGTCGATCGCTGGCATCTCCTGCTGCTGGTAACAAATCAGCACTCACCATTTGGCTTGATTCTCTTTGGTTGAACCAAAAATGAATCCCTCCTGCAAGCAACAACAACAGCAAAAGCAGCAACCATTTTCGTTTCTGTACATATTCCACCTTATTTTTTTGCATCTAGCTCACCTCCTTACCTACTTTTTTCGCTGAAATGTTGTGTATCAACCAGGAACAAACCGGAATATCACTCGGTAGCGCGGGAGCAAAGAATCCTCATAATAGCCCCCTTGTTCTTCTTGCGGATCTTCCACCCACCGCGGATAATCTCCATAAAAAGAACCCGTTATCGAAAACTGAATTTCTTCACCTTCAGCCAATTTTGCCAATTTTTGCTCAGTCATCTTTTCATACAATCGTCTTTGTGTTCCTCCACTCTTCATGCTTAGCGCTAAAAGCGGTTGTGAAATATCTGCCAGCGTTTTAGCCATTTCTTCCTTCTCGCTGCTATTTTCAAGATAGTCCAGTGGATTTTCATCTGCTGCTAATAAGACAATACCAGCAGTGTCCTCAACAACAAGCTGGTTGATATATGTTGTAAGAGGTACCTGAGAGTGGTTTTGAATCTCATACATTTCACTTTCAAAGTGACGATTCGATTCCTCTGCATTATATAAGGACTCAAAAATCATTTTCGTTGGTATCGTTACGCGCATATGATTGAGATTAGAAGTGATATCAATCCCGATCGTCATTTGATATGCCTTGTTTCCCACCTCTAATACCGCATAATAAGTTCCATCGATTGATACATCTAGCGCTACATTGGTTTCAACGACGCGAAAATCCGGGGTTTTATCTGCCTCAGTCAAGATATTCACTGCTTCAGCGCGACTTTCCCTGATAATCAGCTGGTGCAATTCGTCTATATGATCCAGCTGATTGATGCTTGAACGGGCGAGTGTTATGTTCTGAGCGCGATACCCGACACCTTTGATCACTGTTTTTCGGGTTGTGACGGGAATATATGTGGTCACAGAGGGCTTGTCTAAGAAAACTTCAACTTCGCTTTCAGGTTGCAGCCGCTCATTTTCTCTCAATGGAATACGAAAGTAGCGGTAAATGTTGCTTCCAGAACGATAATCTCCCCACTCAATACGCTCAGAATATTGATTCAGTTCAATCACTTGTCCTAGCGTATTTGTGTAAGTAATATTCTTAGTTGTTGGGTTTTCATACATGTAGCCAGTAATTTCTGTTGATTGATCGCTAAGCGGATCTAACTGAGCAGCCAGCCCCTCTGGCTCAGAAAATACGAGACGACGAAAATTGTTTTGGCTGATCGTTTGCGTGATATCCATACCATTCTTTGATTCTATGGTCCCTTGGATCGTACCGACACTCATAAATCGAGAACGTCCTTCTGCATTGATTGCACCATAGCTTGGTCGATTCCCATCGTTTCCATTTATTCTAAATGTGCCGGCAATACTCGTGAACTCTTCTGTAGGTGCAGTGCCAGTTCCTTGCCAAAGAGAAAGTTTTTGATTTTCAATATTGATCCGTAAGCCATTTGCTGTAGCATTTGTCGCAGAACGAATCAAACGCTGCAGATTGCCATTGCCGTTCCCTGTTCGTATTGTCGGATGGACCAATTCAAAACGCTTGACTCCATTGATATTCAACGAAGCGTTTGCTTCTTGAAAAAAAATCAGTTCCGAACGATTGATGACTGTTTCAACCTCAAATTCGGCTCCTTCCAAAAGGGTTATTTCATTTACCACTTGAATCATCGGACGACTTGTTGCTGAGGTACCTGTTCCACGATCGGTCAAGCGAAAATGGGCATTTTCTCCAATTATCATCCTTCTGAAACGGCGATTATTTTCAGTGAAACCAAACTGACTAGTCCCCTGAAAGGTTGCCCCTTCTTCCAGAATAAAGGTCGATGTCGGCGTAGGATTGAAAATTCCTCCTCGTTGATTGATATCAAAGGTTGCATGCTTCCCTATTTGGAAAACAGCATTTGCGCTTCCTAAAAAAATGAATCGAGAATCTGTTGTCGAACGTTCCCGCCTGACTGTGAACACAGACTCTTCGCCTAGCGCGAATAATTGTGTCACTCGGATTCCTGGACGGTTGATTGTCGTTGACCCTGAAGTCCTCTCAGAAATAGTCACAGTTGCAGCTTTGCCGGTAGTGAATGCGCGTACCGTATCCGTAGTATCTAATGAAGTAAACCCATAAGCAGACTGGATCGTCGTCTGTGTTGCATCTCCGAGATGAATATCAGTCGTCGCCGTTCCCAAGAATACTGGGCCAAATGCGTCAACAGTCAGCTTACTCCCTGGATACATCGTAAATCTTGAATTTGCTTGCGTAAGGCGAATATTCGGCGCTGGTTGTGTGCTTGGTCGATCAATGATCAATTCAGCATTTTCACGAAGAATGATGCTCTCTCTAAAACGAAGCAAATTTTGGTCGACAGTTGCAGAATGTTCTTGCAAAGAAACGATTGATTGCTCCCCGATTTCAAACGAACGCCCCCCCATTCCGTTACCGGTTATCCCCCTTGCCGAAGTAATATTGATGCGATTATTTCTCCCCAGGATCGTCATTGAACTATCGTGTCCATTCATAAGTGCGCCTCGTTGATTTAGGTTTATTTCAACGTTATCCCCTGTAATGAAACGAGAATTGTTTCCACTCAACTGGACAAATAATTCTCCCCCAGTTGAAGTTCTCGTACAATTGATCACGACATTATGACCAAGCTCAAATCGGTCTCTTACTTCAAAGCGACGGATATTGGTTTGATTATTATGTTCAAAAATATTGATCACAGCATCTGCCTCAACAATAAACGTCTTAATAATCTCTGTACTAGCAAATCCTCGACCCACAGTTGTTGTAAGAATCGCACCTTTGCCAATGCTGACATCTGCCAAAGAAGCCGTGATGAATGACCCCCGATGATGGGATGTAATCTCTGTTTTGGCGCCAACAGAAATTTGCCCGTTTGCATTTGTTAAGCGCATAATTGCCGCATTTGCCTCTGCTGCTGTTGTGGTTGTTCTAGGAACGTCAATCGTCGTTTTTTCGCCGATGGAAATATCAGAGACAGCCAAGAAAGTCGCGTACACTCCTGCACTGAGACCAGCAGGTTCTGTAATGGTCATGCGAACCTCATCTCCGATATGAATAGCCCTTACTGCCGTGGCTCCAGTAAATCCTCCGCCATGTCTATTGTCAATCGTTGCAAAATTGCCAACCTTGACTTGCGTGGTCGCGACGGCTGTGATCATTGGTCCAAACTGCAACACGTTTATTTGTGTATGGGTACCAAAGGAAACCTCAGAGTTGCTATTGCGAACGTGAATGAAGGCTCCTGTCGTATTGCTGGTGCGATTTCCCGCAATCAATGTCGGATTTTGGCGATTGCTATCCTCTGAAATAAAACGATGCCCGACATTTATTGCTGGAAAGGCGCTGACGGTACCTGCTTCAGCATATTTTAACTGGCTCCCACTAGCTAAAACTACTTCTCCAATAGTACTGGCTGTATTTCCAGAAAGCCCTTGGCCCGTCCGTAGATCAAGCACCGCGTTTGAATCAAGCAATAATCGGCTATCTTGATTCGCATTTGGTACGGAGAGGAGTGGCCCTGTTTGCTGAATAAGGATCTGACTCTCTGAGGCAAAATGAATGAAAGCAGCTGTGCCAGTTAGGTGAAAAACGGCGCCAGTATTTGCATTGTTCGTCCGACTGTGATGGAGTTCGGCGTTTTCGGTCAAAACAATTTGATTGGCTTCGAAGAATGGCGTGGAATTTGACGAACTATGCGTACTTGTAAATGTACCAGAAATGGTCACAGTGTCTGCCAAAAATAGTGTGGGTATCCCACTTGAGGCAGTTGTCACGCTGTTTATTCCTGAGAAATGAATGCGTGCTGTGCTATTGTTCACCAAACGTCCAGTCGTCGTTGTAGCATGAAACTGCATATCAGTGAAGGTAATCGTTGATGCGCCCACTGTCTGGATCAATCCTTGAGCAGCACTCATCCCTTGCAAGCGGATTGATTGCCAATGGATATTTGCCTCTCCTGAAAATTGGATCAAGTTTGCAGCATTGCTTTGCGTGAACAGAATCGAATCTGCAGTACCCACAAAACTTACATGCCTCCTTTCTACGCCTGAAATAGGTCGTGTCAATGTCACATTTTGACTGAATGTCAGCTTGAGGGGGATTTCATTTGCCACTGAACCATAATCAAACTCGATATCATGACGATCTCTGTAAATCTCACCTAATAAGACTGCTCGTAAGTGTTGCTCCCCTTCGATTGCTATTTCGAACATCTCGCCAATGTCCAAAGGTGAATGATCTTCAGCAGCATCATTGCCTTCAGACGCAATAGCAATCTCCGGCTCTTCTGCGGTTAATTCAGAGGGTTCGTTTTCCTTTTTTTCGTCTAATAAATATGGATCGCTATCTTCTTCTGGAACCTGTGATTCAGGAAGAGAAGGCATATCATCCACTCCTTGTTCATCCAAAAGATAATGGGGATCCTTTATGGGATTTAGCGGTGAATCGATCACGCTTTCACTTTCGAGATACACTATCTGATCAACAGCACGCGCCGATTCAACTGGTCCTATCGACAGTAATAGGAAGACAGATAATATCTTGATTGTTCTCATGAGCTCCTCCTTTCCTCAAATTTGAGCCTTACACTGACAAGACTACATCTATTGCCTCCTCGATTGCAGGGCAAACTTTTATTTTCTTCACACCCTTACTATACTTAGATTTACACTTGAACAACATTTCATTTTTTCACAACATTGTGAAGTTCAGCTAATCAACCCTATTGACAACCCTTGGTAAACAACCATTGCCGCATATAGTACCCTACTTTTTCATTTGTGAAATAATGATCATTTCATCTCAGAACAATCCCCAGAAATGCAAAAATCATTCAGCGAGTAGCCCGCTGTGGAATCAAACGTCGAACCTCCATCGCCTACACAACTAATTGAGATTTACATGACAAGAAATCGATCGCTATCACCATTGCTGTCTCGCGTTTTACATTCATTTCACGTGGAATAAATGGTATAATATCCCTAGGAATACGCCATTATTATCGATAATACGGTTTGTTTTGTTTTATTTTGACTTATTCTTCATGCATCATCTTGTGAAAAACAAAACAATCAGCAAAGAAATCGCCTATAAATAATGATTTGGAGGTGTGCCCAATGAAACATTTTCAATTAAAATTTCTCACTGACAAATTGCATGTTCGCTGGTTACAAATACTCAATGAATTTGAAAAGCTGCCGCATCGAACAACGGCTCATTTAGCTGATATTACGCTAAGCACCCGCAGAACAATAATCAAAGATTTAACTGATTTACGTAGCTATTTTGATCAGTCCATCCAGCTTCTTTCCTCGAAAACTGGTTATTTCTTCTCAATCATTGATCATTCGACTTACTTGGATAAAAAAAGACAACTGATTGAAGATGAACCGCTTTTTTTGATTTTTGAGCATATATTTTATGATGAACTTTATTCGATCGGTGAGTGGTCTGATAAGCTCCATCTTTCTGAATCAACGATCGTTAAGTATCTAAAAAGTACAACAGCCTCCCTTAGACCTTATAATCTCAGGATTCAATTGGACCCTGTGACATTAGTTGGTACGGAAATAGACAAGCGACAATTTTTTTGCGCGTTTTATTATGAATCCGAAATCACTCCCCATACGATTTTTCCTTCCCTCAATACACAAGATGCAGTCATGGCTCTGACAACTCTTTTTAAAACAGAAAGTGCGCAAGCTTCCTCATTTGGCTATTTCAATTACTTGCTTTATATCACGATTGAACGCAATCTTTTAGGGTTTGACATCGTGTTACCTCAAGCGCTCAAGCATCTGATCAAAGATCAGAAGCAAACATTTGATCTCGCAGCGTTGAATGGAATTATTCAAACATATTTTGACCATTCTTTAACGGAGGATGAAGCAATCTATTTATTTATCAGTATTACCTGTCGGAGAAAGATCAGAGATAGTTTGATGGAGGAAGAATTTTGTCGAACATATAATATGTGGCCAGAAATCAAGGAGATCACACAGCGCGTCTACCAACACATCCAAAGCGATTCGCCGGATCGTCATAAAGATTTGATTTTGATCGAATCTTTTTTCACCGTGACCAAAATCCGTTCATTGTTGGCTGGTTCTGCAATTAGCAATATTGATGATATCAATCTCTACGTAGAAGATAAATTTCCTAGAGAGTTTGATCTCATCAACAAGTTCCTCGTGAATGACCCCTTGGTCAAAAACATTTTTCCATCCCGCTACTTAGAGTGTATTAGTTGCAACCTAACGCTTCACTTAGAAGCAATCAAAGAGATGCATTGGGGAATGCCACGCACGATTGCCTTTGTCTTTGAAGGAAACGAATACCTTTGCCAATACATCGAAACCTGGTCAAATAAATATTTTGGCCGTTTCCATAAGGTCCATTATCCTGATTCCAATCAATTTGGATTGGATTATATTGCCGAAAATGGTATCAACCTACTTGTCACCAACTACCCTGAGTATATGAATGATTTTCTTTCAACGATTGATTGTTTGCTCTTAAAAGCCATTCCTGATGCAACCGATTGGAATAACTTGCTCAATCATATCAATCCCAAAATCACTCGGCATACTGTTTTATCAAACTTCGGTTCCTCGGTGGAGTAAATTGGCTTCTATCTTGATAGGTAGAGCGCAAAGAAGCGGTAATTTTCGATAGAGAGATTTTGGGAACTCTTAAAACTCGTTGTCACTTGAAGAAATACATAACAAGAGACGCTTGATTTCGCATTTAGAGGATTAGATTTATTTCTCCCTTGATCAATACGCCCTGAACATACAACGGCCTCACGCTGATAAAACGCAGAAATAAGGCCGTTGCTCAAGAATTGATTTATCTTATAAAATTAGATCGACGAGCCATTTTTTGTCAATTTCGTGAATAGCAGTATTAAAAAACCTCAGGAGCCATTCGCCCCTGAGGTTGCTGTATCTGAATGAGAATCCCTAAAAATCAGACCCCTTCAATCACACCATCAAGCAGATCCACCAACTCATTCAGATTCAAGACACATTGATCTGCACCTGCTGAATAAAAACTATCTGCCACTTCTTTCACCAACTTGATTCGTTTTGTTTCGGACAATGCTTGATACTCAGCCAATGAAAGTCCCATCTCAGAACTACCCTCAATGACGCCAACCGTGTAGACACCAGCATTTATTCCTTCTTGGATATCTGAGATCGTATCACCAACTTTGATGACTTCATCGGTACGCAAACAGTGAAAATGCTTCATATTTTCAAAAATCATATAGGGGTACGGACGCCCAAAGTTTCCTGCATCTTCTGGAGTCACACTGAAATCTGGGGCATAGCCGGCTTTTTTGGCTTCTGTGGCAACAATATCCAGCATCTCTTTCGTATAACCCGTGGTAGAACCGATATTGTACCCTTTTTCCTTTAATGTGTGAAATACGGTCAGTGTTTCTGGTTTTAATTGAGAATTGTTTGCTAAATCCGCAAAAAGGTATGTCTCAAATTGTGCGTAAAGATGTTGGACATCTCTATGCTCAGCTTTACGACCGTATTGTTTTTCCCACTCTGCAGCCACCTCAGGCATATCTAACAGTGTGCGAATATGATCGATTTTTAGCATGCCCATTGGTTTACGAATCTGTGTATAGGTCAACTTGATGCCACTATCAGCAAATGCACGTTCAAAAGCTTTTACCGGCGCCATACACCCAAAATCCACCGTCGTCCCAGCCCAATCAAAAATCACTGTACTATATTTCATACGACCACCATCTCCTTATAATTTGCGATGACCTTTGTCAATTTCTTGATGTCTTCTGCATAGATCTCGCCAATATTACCGATTCTAAAACATGCTAATTCACTGATTTTTCCAGGATAGATCACAAATCCATGCTCTTTTAAATAATTGTAAAAGCTATCAAAATCAAATTCTTTTTCTGGATAATAAAAAGAAGTGATAAATGGTCCTTGATGGTCTTTGATAACTGGTTCATAGCCTAGAGCAGTCATTTCCGAACGCAGCAATTGATTGTTGTTGCGATAACGTAAATATCGTTCATCAATCCCGCCCTCTTCTTCAAGCTCTATCAAGGCTTGGTGAAAAGCTAACACAGTATGGGTTGGCGAAGTGAAGCGCCACTTGCCGTCTTTGTCCATTTCTTTATACTGACTGTAAATATCCAAGGATAAACTACGTGCAAAATCTTTGCGCTGTTCGATTTCGGCTTTTTTTCCAATGATGAATGAAAATCCAGGAACCCCTTGAATACATTTATTGGCACTTGATATCAGAAAATCAATATCCAAACCAGCCACATCAATACGAACGCCACCAAAACTAGACATGGCATCTACGATGAACAAGAGGTTGCGTTCTTTCGCGAGCGCAGCAATCTCTGTCAAATCGTTCAAGATCCCTGAAGTGGTTTCACTATGGACCATTGCGATGCTCGTGATCGTAGGGTCATGATCAAGATATGCTTTGACCACATCAGCTTGTGGCATCTCCTGATCTGGTACCTGATACACAGAGTAATTCAAACCAAGTCTGTCACTCATTTGCACAATACGTTGTCCATATGCGCCATTACTACAAATCAAGAGATGATCTTGTGGACCGATTTCAGAACCCAAAACTGCTTCCACACCGAATGAACCACTCCCTTGCATCAACACCACTGTGTATTCCGTCTCATCGACGCCGGCTAGTGTTAATAAGCGCTGACGAATATCTTGCGTAATTGCTTTATAATCATTGTCCCACGTACAATGATCCACCATCATCACCTCTTTGACTCTCCGACTAGTTGTCAGGGGACCTGGGGTCAATAACTTATATTCCATTTTACTATACCTCCATGTTCAATCATTTTGACGATAAACCACTGGGTTGAAGCAGTTGATCTATTCTACTAACCCTTGGTGCTCTTTTAATAATTCTGCTGTTAAGTCCTTTGGAAATACTTTAGGCATTTTCGCTATTTTTGCTTGATCTGCATGTTCGCCTTGATAAATCTCACTAGGATAGATTTCCAGCAACTCTTGGCGCCCTTTTTCTAAGATCAATTGAATCATTTTTTCTGCCGTCGGGTTCGTTTTATCGCCTTTATCCACCACTGCTAGAGACTCAGTCAATGTATAGGTGCCTTCACTTGGTTCGATATAGTCGATTGGCAATCCATCAGCTTTGTCCTTGACTGCTTGGTGCCGTAACCCAAAACCAATGGCCACTTCACCTAAACGAACTTTCTTGATCGGTCCGGAACCAGAACTTTCTAAATGATCCCCCGTGTTTTCGTAAATGTCTTTGAGAATCGTTTTGGCTTCACTCTCACCATAGTGATCGATCAACGCTTGAAATAATAACCAAGCAGTAGATGATTGCTTGATATCTGAAATTGAAATATGTCCTTTGTATTCAGGCTTGGCCAAATCCTTCAGACTAGTAGGAACAGTTAAGTTTTCATCTTTTAAGACTTTTGTATTATAAAAGATGGTCCCTTCTTGAACTGTGAAAGGTGCCGTAAAACTCGCGGTCTTTGCTAATGGTGTCATCGGTAATTTTAGATCTTGGAACATTTTTTGCTTGTTCTGAGCGCTTGTTAAATAGAAGGTACTCATCGTTACAAGATCCGCTTCGATATTTTTTCCTTCAGCCAGGAGTTTTCCGCCTAATTCTGACGTACCAAATGACTGTAATTTATATTGGTTTTTATAGCCGTTTTCATCCAAGATCTTTTCCATTACTTGTACTGGCTCGTCATCAGCATTGGTATAGATGATGACTTGGTCACTGGCTGCTGATGCGCCACTACCGCAAGCTGCGATGAGACTTAAAGTACTGAGAAATAAAACTGAAAGTACGATTTTTTTGATTTTCATGAAGTGATACGCTCCTTTTCATTAGATGAATCATAAATTGCATCGTCAAATTGATCAGTAATAAAAATAGTGAAAGCAAAAATATATCATTGAATTTGCCAAAATGTTGCAGCTCTTTCAGTTTGGCAGTTACAACCATCGTATCTGCACTGGTCAAAAAAACCACTGCGCTAATAGTGACCATCGCATTAAAGAAATAGTAGGCAAACATATCAATGATTGTATGGAGAGAATTCGGCAACAATACGCGCCAGATGGTTTTCAACCAACTATCGCCCATCAATTTGGCAGTACTTTCCCAATGACCATTCATCTTTTGCATTGCTTCTTTGGCCATTTGATACGGTGTGGCAAAATAATGAACAATCGTCACGATCACCAAAATCGACATGGAATTGTGCAGCGGCGTTCCGGTGAAAACCAGCAAATAGGCAATCCCTAAAACCATACCCGGAATCGAATTGGTGATCGTTGCCACACTATCGATCAACCGCTCACTAAGGGAATGGTCGGTTTCTCGTGAGGACCCAATAGCCGCAAAATATGCACAAAACGTGCCAATCAGCGCCACAAGAAAGCCAACAGTGATAGAATTTTGCAAGGTACGCAACAAATCGCGATTTTGCATAAATTGTCCAAAGTTTTCTAAAGTAAAGCGGAACTCATTGGGCCAATTGTGCACAAAAGGAATGATGAATAGTGGGAGGAAAATACCTAGGATCATACAAGTGATCAGCATATACAGCACACGATAAAAGTGATCACGAAAAGGATTATCCTTTAAATAGAGTCCACTGGCTTTATCATACTTCGTCACCTTTTTTTGCAGACGATGCAATAAATAAATGCTAAAAATCGAAGGTAACAACATCGTTAGCGCAATCACTGAGCCATATTGGAAATCAGGAATCGTGCCCATGAACCCTTCATACAATAAAGTAGTGATCAAAGGTGTCTGCCCACCAATCGCACTTGGAATCCCAAAGTCCGTGAAACACATGAAAAAGCCTTGGAGCAATGCAACTATAATGATTCGTTTCAAAGGAATGAGAATCGTCTGAACCAATGACCTCTGCCATGAGTCCCCTAATAAACGAGACACAGAGATCAGACGAAAGTCTATAAATTGCATGCCATTATTGATCAGCAAAAAAATAGGCGGCAAGGTATATACGACAAATCCAATCAAAATCCCTGTTTCTCCATAAATGGAGAATAGTTCATGACCGAAAACTTGACGCCAACCCCCCTGTTTTCCAAAAGCGTAAAGCAAGACATAACCATATGTGATCGTTGGCAACAGCATAGGAAATTGGATCAAGCTGGTCCCTACTTTCAGCTTACGCTTGCTGATCCCAGAAAAATTATTTCCATACGCCAATAAAAAGCCCAAAGCCGTACTGATTGTACTGCCAAGTAAGGCATATTTTATACTATTTTCAAAAGCCAAAGCCCACTTGGGGGTAAATGCATCCTGGATCGTACGTAAAGGATCGGCAGATTGAACGGGCCATGCAGTCCACAACACCATGCCAATAGGGATCACTAGAAAACAGAAGAAAAAAAACAGGATCGCACCTTTAAATACTTTCTTTGTTGAAATCAGCCCCATCATACCTGCGCTCCCGCCAGTTGAGCTTTTTGCAAAATCTGTTGGATATTATGTTGTTTGATGATCAGCTGATTTACAATGAAATTTTGAACAAAGTAAGACTCTTGTTGATTGATGATTTCTTGTGGTGCACTACATTGCGCCACTTTCCCATTATCCAACACGACCACTTTATCTGATAAAGTCAACGCTTCTTCTGGATCATGGGTCACAATGATGATCGTCAAGGCGAGTTTTTCAGCAATTTCCTTTATTTTGGCTTTTATCGATTCTTTGATCACACCATCTAAGGCACTCAATGGTTCGTCTAATAACAAAATTTCTGGCTTCATTACCAGTGTTCGTCCAAGTGCCACCCGTTGTTTTTGCCCACCGGATAACTGGCCAATAGACTTATCAAGATGCTTTTCTAAATCAAGCAGCTTGATCAATTCTGCCACTTCTGATTCCGTCGAGACCATCTTTTTATTTCTCAAACCATAAGTCAAATTTTCGTAAGCCGTTAGATGGGGGAATAGTGCGTAATCTTGAAACACAACATTAAACGGTCGTTTCTCCATCTGTTTTCTTGTGATATCCTGGCCGTCATAAAAAATTTGTCCTTCACTGACCTCTTCCAAACCTAAAATGATATTCAGCAAAGTCGTTTTTCCTGATCCAGACTGACCCAGTATCGAAACAATCTCACCTTTATTGATTTCTAAATCAATATTTTTTAATACTTCGGTCCCATGAAAATGCTTATTGATGTTTTTTAATTGCAACATTTTTATCACCTCTCTGAGACTTAGTATAGAGGTTCATTGTAAATATACAGTAAATGCTAAGAAAAATTGCTGTAAAAATTGTGCATATATTACATATTATAGAAGAGTGATGTGGGATAAATCTTTTCAAACATCTCTCATATTTGAAGGTCTAGGCGTACATTTAAAGGACAAATTAAATATTTGATGTTATTTATACCACAAAAAAACAACCTTCTACGTAAGAAGATTGCTTTCTCAAGATATGTTTTTTGGTTCAAATATGCCAATTCCTCTAAAATGTCTCTTTAAAGTTCCTTAAATGCAGCAACTACCGCATCCACTGTAAACCCATATTCTTTTATGATGGTCTCACCTCATAGCGGCCAGCCATTGCAAATTCACGTATATCAAACAAATATTTCTACCTTCATATTGACCAGGTTCAAAACTCTTTTTGTTTGTTAGCTTAGATAATACTTCTAATGCGAACTTTCAGTAGTATCACGACTTAAAATGATCTTGCCAGAATTTCTTTTTTCTTTAATTAATTGGTGTGCTTTTTTAACCCCGTCGACTGTGAAGGGTAATTTATAGGCTATGTTAATGTTTAATCCGTACTTTTTATAGAAATCGATCAAATAGGACAAAGCAGCGTTATCATTCATTTGAGGCGTTCTCGATAGAAACTTCATTGTGACGTCTGGTCGGATTATGTGATCCGGTAAGGTCGTCATACCAATATAGATGCCGTTTTCTTTGACTAAAGATAAAGCCGTTTTTTCTCCTGAGTTGAACAATGAAGCATCCAACACATAATCAGCTGTTCGGGCATATTTTTCGACTTGTTCTTTATCATTATAATCAATAAAAATAGTTGCGCCCAACTCTTTTAAAAATGCTTCATTTTTCTTACTCGCCACAGCAATAATCGTTACGTTTAGTGGCTTAGCCAATTGCACTAAATAACTCCCAACGCTACCTGAAGCCCCGACGATAGCAATTGTTTCCCCTTCTTTCATTTCAAAGAATCCACCATTTAATCCCCAATAAGCCGTTACAGCCGTCGATGGAAAGGCTGCCGCCTCATCAAGACTCATACCATCTGGGATTTTGTGAACAGCGCTATCATTTACTGCCAAGTAATCACTATATCCCCCACGTCCTGGCTTTACGATGACTTGATCACCGACAGAAAGACCAGAAACAGGTCGATACAATTTTTCTATGATGCCTGATACTTCTGAACCAAGTACTTGAAAAAGCCTTAAAGGTCTTCCGCCACTCATACTACCATCACGATACATGGTATCGACTGGATTAATCCCTGCTCTTTCTATTTTAATTAGAACATTATTTTCTGAGTTTAGCTTCAATAGCCGGTCTCTTTCTTCAAAAACATCTGGACTGCCATAGTGGTCAAATCCAATCGCATGTGCATTGATATCCATTATTTTCTACCTCCAAATATTTATTTTCATATCGATATGTACTTTATGTATTGAACGTTTGCTTTTCTTCGGGTGGATATTTGGTTTTGGTTCCTTTATCATACACGGAAAAGCGTCCCTTTTCGGGAGGAATCGTTGGTGCGTCCGTTTCCCATGGCCAACCGCCAAATTGATCTTT